>VBOG01000180.1 GCA_005877815.1 Nitrospirota bacterium | reverse complement strand
CCGAGACCGCGGGTGCGTCCCATAAGAGATCCACTGAAACACGAATCGACGACGGCATAAATATGACGGGCCGGGATGTTGGCAAGATAATCCTTGACCTGGGAATTAAAGATGTACGACGACGGATCGTCCAGTTCGGCGTCGGACGGAATCCAGTACCCCATCCCTTCTGATTTGTCTTTATCCTTTTTGTCCTTGCTGCCTTCGTACTCGCCGTGCCCGGCATAATAGATAAACAAACTATCTTTTTCGGTGAGCCTGCGCTTAAGCGATGAGAAGGCCCGAATAATTCCCTTGCGGCTGGCGGCCTCATCGTACAATTCCGTCATCCGCTCTTTTGAAAACCCGTAGCGGTCAACAAGTAGTTTGGAAATCGCTTCAGCATCTTTTCTGGCCGCCTCAAGCTGCTTATCCGCATCCATGGTCGGATATTTGTTAATCCCGATGATCAATGCCCAGAAATTGCCATCAATAAAATCCTCGCTATCCGCAGTAGCCGCCGATGGAGCGGCAGATTTGGCCTCCGGCGTGTTGATGGTCACTCCACGTGATTTGACAGCGTTTGGTTCAGAGGCTGCCTGGGGGGTAGCGAAGAGAAATGCCAGTGCGATAACGCCGGCCAATAGGCATCCGAAACTCAGACCCGTGCCGAAGGCCAGCAGTCTATGAAGCGCTAGGCTATTTACTAGGCTTCGCGAGTTAAAGATCGGCTTGCGGGCTATGCGTCCGGAAAAGAAGGCTTCGTTTTCAACTCGTTGCGTCCGGTGTTTCATGGACATGCCCATAATTCGCTTTTCTTAAAGGGTCAGCGATCATCATGGTGCGAGGATTTTTGTATACAAAATTTTGGCTAATAGTATACCCACCCTTGATTTGTTGTCAATGAAACCCCTAGGAGCTTTACAAAAGACCGCTGTCTGTCAGATATCATCAACTGTCACTAAAAGGTCCTCTAGAAGACGTTGCATTTCCGACAGATGCTGTGTCGTGCGCTGGTGAGCGTGTGGAAGAGGTGAACGATGCAACTCTTCGCCGATGTTAAGTAAATCAGACAATGCATGGCAAATCTTCGTATGAACCTCCTGATAAATGGCCGGCGGGACTGTACTCGTGCAATGGTCAAGGCCCTTTTTGAGCTGTGCCGTGCCGTAATCCAAGGTATCGGTTAGGTCATGGGATATAAGAATTCGCCGCTCAACCGCCTTGAGCATCACTTCAGCATGAGCGAGGGAACGTTCTGCTATATCACGCGCAAACCGTTGGTAAGCTTGATCTTCGGCATTCGCCACTTTTGAAGTCATAGCGGCCGTACTGTCCACGGTAGGCGCAGGCTCGGGACGCACAGACTCAGGAGAGACCTTCATCTCCAAGGCTTGCGACAGTTCCCGAGTTGGTGTCGTCGCCACAGGCGGTAACGATGACTCGCGATCAACGATGTCCTCCTCCTGCCTCACGGTCGAGAAGTATTGCACCGCACTGACGATCACCAATGCCGCAATACAAGCGGATAGGATTCGCGACCGCCGAATTTCACGAAGACGCTTCAAGGCAGGCGGAATCGCCAGTGGTTTCACGAAGGAACGATCAGATGGACGCGGGGGCACCAGATCACTTTCGCTACGATCAGGCATCGGTCCGACCTTCGGCAAGGCTGCGGCAGCAACTTGAAAATGATTGGCCATCGTTACAGGCTGAATGAGTGCTGCTCCACACAGGGCAAATCCTGGCTCCAGCAATTCGTCTGCATGTTGATAGGTGGCGTGGATATGCCGTAGAAATCCTGCCGTCGCCATCGGGAGGAAATATTCGATGCCTTCCCCCGTCGGTTCGCAGCCGCGAGTCGCGAGCGCGTATTCACGGGTGGGAGCGAGGAAACTCGAAGCAAAACGAGGAAGGCATACCATGGGATCCGCAGTGAACAATTGGATGGGGCAGGAGCGAAAGGCATCGGCGATCCACTCCCTCAGCATGCCGGCAAAAGCGATTTGGCGATCGGGAGGGAGCGACGCGAAGGTCCGTGCCGTCATCAACGCAACATGGAAGAGGACTTCACGTCGCTCGTCGTCTGCTAGCGGGGGGGTGATCTCAACATGCACCGAGACCTGTGTTCGATCCAGGAAGCCGATGGTAACAACGCTGCTCATGGTCTGACTCGTCGCCGCCGTTAGCCCTGTTCCTCGCGACCGGATTCACGCGCCCTTCGTTCCCGTAAGATCGAAAGCCTTTTCACATTTTCTTGCAGCTTCGGCAACTGATACTTGCGGTCGAGTGCCACCACCTGCTCAAACAGTTCTATGGCCTCTGCAACATATCCCTGTTCCTCGCGAATGCATGCCAAAAGATACAGGGCGCCAGCCGTGCGAAGCTCGTCTCGCAAACGGCGACTGATCTCCAGGCTACTGAGGGCACACGCCGCCCCTTCTTCCAATCGTTGCCGCACGACATGAGTTTTCCCGATCATCCGATAGACATCCGCAACCCCGGCATGATGTCCCAAGCGCTGCATCAACGCCAGAGCGCGTTCATACTGACGCATGGCTTCCTCGATGTCGCCCGTCTCCCGTCCCACGAGACCGAGATCGGAATGCAATACGGCGAGGGCCGCTTCATCTCCGAGGCGCTCAAGAATGTCCTGGCCCTCCAGATAGTAGGCCCGCGCACGATTCCATTCTCCTGCGTCTGCACGGAGATTGCCCAGATTCACGAGCGTGATGCCTATCCCCCGTTCATCACCCAATCGTTTCTGCAATTCGAGGACTTCTTGATAGAAGGATGTTGCTTGGTCCGCCCGACCGCTCACCGCGCAGATATTTCCTAGGTTGCCCAGGGTCGCCAGGAGGGCTCGTTGGTCGCCCGTCTTGCGGTCGCATTCGAGCGCGCGCTGATACCAATCAAATGCGTCCGTGTAACGTCCACGATTGAAATAATCGTTCCCGATCTGATTGAGGCGGTCCGAAGTGAGCGGCATGAGGGCGCCGAAGCTTGTAGGTTACGACTCGAGAAGGCGTCGCAACGCATCCTTGCCGGCAGTCATAAGAGAGGCGCCGTCCCCAACAAGCACCATGTCGAACTGATATTTCAGGAGGCGTTTCAACCCTTCTTTGGCCTTGCCCACATCTGCAAATTTCTCGGCGGGCAACAAATTGAGTTGGCCGGTCGGTTTCCCTATCAGGGCGTCGCCTACGATAAGGCATCCCTTCCCCCGTTCCAGAAAGAGGGCGGATTCGCCGGGTGACTTCATGTCATGCAGATGAATGACCCAGATGCCGCCGGGCAACAGTTCGCCATCCTGAAAGGTCTTATCGGGCGTGATCTCCATAAGCGGCGCATCGGCGGCCGGGGCATAGACCTTCGCGTTGAACTCACGCCGGCAGGTCTCCGCCTCGCGGGCGTGGTCCCGATTGGTGATCAGAACATAATCAATGCGCGGGCTTTTAAGGATGGCCGTCCGGTCTTCAGGCTGCAGGGGCGGAGGGTCGACCAGAATGCAATGGTCATTGATAGTAAGAAGCAATCCATTGAAGTCTAGCTGCTTCTCGTCCGAGAACCATGACCACTGCTGGATGCCGGGGGCGATGGTCTTCATGGGGAACGCTAGGAGACGGCAAGGCCTGCAATGGCGACCTTCAGGTCACCGGTCATTTTTGTGACGACATCGTCGTTCTCGGGAAGCTCGATGAGATCGTCCTCGTTCACGGAAATGAACTTCCGCGCCTTCCCTTTGCTGAGCGCGATTAAGAAATTCCCGCGACTCGGCGTGACGGGCACGACGATCTCCACGTCGGGGTCAATACTCTTGACGACTTCCAGAAATTTCTTCTTCCCCTCGTCGAACTCTTCGCTCACAAGGAGCCTCCCGCCTTCCCATCGGCTGCAAGGAGCTTTTCGACCTCGGCTTTGATGACCCCGGCAGCGCCGATCTCCATCGTTCCCACTCGTTGCCAACGGATCAATCCG
>VBOG01000177.1 GCA_005877815.1 Nitrospirota bacterium | reverse complement strand
GTACTAATCGTCACACAGTATTTCTGGCCGGAATCGTTTCGGGTCAATGATCTGGCCGTAGAATTTAAAGGGCGAGGCTATGATGTGACGGTGCTCACGGGCATGCCCAATTATCCTTCAGGTCATTTCTTTGCCGGATACGGCTTATTTTCGCCGAGTAAAGAAGAGTGGGAAGACATACCAGTTCATCGCGTCCCTCTGATTCCTAGGGGCAGTGGACAGCGATGGCGCTTGGCGCTTAACTTTCTTTCATTTGCTTTGTCCGCAAGCGTGATTGGACCATTTCGTTGCCGAGGGTGCTTTGATGTAATCTTTGTTTATGAGCCATCGCCTATTACTGTTGGATTGCCCGCCATTGTACTTAAAAAGCTGAAGCATGCACCGATCATATTCTGGGTGCAGGATCTGTGGCCTGAAAGTCTGTCTGCTACGCGAGCGGTCAAATCAAAGCGAGTATTGTCGTGGGTCGAACGGATGGTGCGCTTCATTTATCGGCGATGCGATCTCATTCTCGCGCAATCAAAAGGTTTTGTGCCGCATGTTGTAGCGATGGGCGCTGATGTGGCGTGCGTCAAATATTTTCCGAACTCCTGAGCGCAAGGAAATGCCCAAAGGCTTTTGCGTGATGTTTGCCGGGAATATCGGCGCCGCTCAATCTTTCGAGACCATCCTGGAGGCTGCTACACTGCTCAGGGATCGTCATGACATCCACTGGCTTGTGGTTGGAGATGGGCACAGAAGGACGTGGGTTGAAGGAGAGATCGTTGCGCGTGGGCTCAAGGAAAACGTTCATCTTTTAGGATCTCGCCCTGCTGAATCGATGCCTCGCTATTTTGCGCTTGCCGACGTTCTGTTGGTGACGTTGAAGCGCGATCCCATCTTTGGGCTGACTATACCCAGTAAGGTACAATCTTACCTCGCATGCGCCAAGCCGATCCTTGCGGTGCTGGACGGCGAAGGGGCGCGGGTTGTGCGTGAATCCGGGGCAGGGATTGTGTGTCCTGCAGAGGATGCAAAGGCGCTTGCTGATTCGGTGCTGCGTTTGTATCACATGAGCCCCGAAGAGAGAGACGGTATGGGAAGGAACGGCAGAGTTTATTTCGAGGCCAACTTTGAACGGGAACACTTGTTGGATCAGTTAGAACTGTGGATGCAAGGTTTGTTAAGAGAGAAATCATGCGGATTCTGATACTCGGCGGCGACGGAATGCTCGGACACCAGTTGTTGAAACGCTTGCGGCACTTTCATGCTGTGAAGGTGACATTGCGTCGCGATCTGTCGGCATATAAAGACATTGGCCTCTTCAGCGAGGGGAATGCCTATGCCGGTCTAGATATACGCACGGGTGACGAGATTCTTGGAATCTTGACCGATTGCCGACCGGAAGTCGTGGTCAATTGCATAGGCATCGTCAAGCAGCGGCCCGCGGCCAAGGAAAGCGTTCCGAGTCTGGAAGTCAACGCGCTGTTCCCCCATCGATTGGCGCTCATGTGTCAGGCCGTTCCTGCCCGACTATTGCAGATCAGCACTGATTGCGTCTTCTCAGGCCGAAAGGGCTATTACAAGGAGGAGGATATCCCGGATGCAGAAGATTTATACGGTCGAACAAAGTTTCTAGGGGAGTTGCATCATCCGCATTGCCTTACTTTACGTACCTCTATCATCGGGCATGAATTATCGCACAGCACAGGCCTCGTCGAGTGGCTTCTCAGCCAGAAAGGTGGTCACTGTCGAGGTTTCACACGCGCCTTTTTCTCGGGTTTGACGACCGCCGCGCTTGCCGATGTGTTGGCCGACGTCATTGAGAAATTCCCCTCGATGAACGGCCTGTATCACGTGTCTAGCCATCCTATTTCGAAATATGAGCTTTTGCAGCTAATTAATGAGATCTACCATCTAGGCGTGACCATCGAGAAGGATGCTGAATTCATTTGCGATCGGAGTCTCGATTCAACGCTTTTTCGGCGGACAACCGGATGGAAACCGCCGGGTTGGCGGGACATGATCCTGCGGATGCATCAAGACTGGTCTGCTGAAGAGTAAATAAGACTAAAGGAGACTCGGAATGTTGTTGGACGGCAAATGTGTGCTGATTACGGGGGGAACCGGCTCGTTGGGGAAAGCCCTGACGAAACGGATTCTCACCAAAGAACTCGGCACACCCCGGAAAATCATTATCTTCAGTCGCGACGAAGCGAAACAACACGCCATGCGGATGGAATATCAGCATCGTCGGGTGGCAACCGATGAGGTGATTTACCATAATTTCGAAGAGATGCTGGAATTTCGCATCGGAGACGTTCGCGACTATCACTCCGTGGCGTCGGCCGTCCAAGGAGCGGATGTCATTTTTAATGCCGCCGCACTGAAACAGGTGCCGTCGTGCGAATATTTTCCTTATGAGGCTGTCCGAACGAATGTCGAAGGCCCGGAAAATATTGTACGCGTCATCCGTGAGCTGAAGGTGCCGGTCGAGACGGTTGTCGGTGTTTCCACAGACAAGGCCTGCAAGCCCGTGAATGTCATGGGAATGACGAAGGCCATTCAGGAACGGATATTTTTGAGTGCCAACATCACATGCCCCAACACACGGTTTGTCTGTGTCCGCTACGGCAATGTTCTAGCTTCCCGCGGTTCGGTGATTCCGTTATTTCACGATCAGATCAGGCATGGCGGACCGGTCACCATCACCACCGAAGAAATGACACGGTTTCTTCTGAGCTTGGATGATGCCGTGGACGTCATCTTCGGCGCGCTGTCCGCCGCGCGACGCGGAGAGACGTTCATTCCGAAAGCCCCGGCCGCTCGCGTTCTCGATATTGCGAGAGCGCTGATCGGTCACCGCCCAATAGAGGTTAAGATGGTGGGGATTCGTCCCGGAGAGAAGATTCACGAAATTCTTATTTCAGAAGAGGAATGCCATCGTTCAGCCGACCGCGGACAATTTTACAGCATTCGGCCGATTCTGCCCGAACTCGATGTCGAAGCCGACATGAAGCCGGCGTTCCAGGGAGAATACAGTTCCGCATTGAATCTACTCTCTCCGCAGGAAACCCAAGAGTTGCTGAGCCGTCATGCTCTGTTGGTGACGGATCGGCAGAACGGCGAAGAGGAACTGCTTCGATGAAGGTAATGACTATCCTCGGAACGAGGCCGGAGATTATTCGGCTAAGTTTGATTATCCCCAAGCTCGATCACTTGTCTGAGCACACGCTCGTCCACACCGGACAGAACTACGAACCGGAATTGGACACGCTCTTTTTTCAAACCATGAAGATCCGTCGCCCTGATTGCCAGATGGATACTCGAGCGAAGACAACCTTCGCGCAGGTGGCGACCATCTTAAAATCGACCGAGACATTCATTGATGAAATACGGCCCGATGCCTGCCTGATCCTCGGGGATACCAATAGCGGATTGTCTGCGATCGTGTCCGAGAAGATGGATGTGCCGGTTTTTCATATGGAAGCAGGGAATCGGTGTTTCGATCGTAAAGTGCCGGAGGAGCGCAA
>VBOG01000176.1 GCA_005877815.1 Nitrospirota bacterium | reverse complement strand
CAGCTTTACGAGCCGATTCGATCGGAGATTTATCGCCTCTCGTTGGAAGAAGCCGAGATTATCAAGCTATGCAACAACGCATTTCACGGGCTGAAGATTGGATTCGCCAACGAGATCGGCCGGCTATGCAACAATCTCAATATCGATAGTCAAACCATCATGCGGCTCATCTGCGCCGATCAGAAACTAAACATCTCGCCCGCCTATTTGAAACCGGGATTCGCCTTTGGTGGCTCATGTCTGCCCAAAGACATCCGATCGCTGACGGCTGAGGCCCGACGGCTCGGGGTTGAACTCCCCCTGTTAGAGAGCGTGTTGCCGAGTAATCGCTTGCAGGTCGATCTCGCCCGTCGCAAGGTTCTGCAGACTGGCGCACAACGCGTTGGAGTATTGGGCTTGAGCTTCAAGCCTGAAACCGACGATCTAAGAGAGAGCCCTATTATTAGCTTAATACGAGATTTGTGGCAGGACGGCCTCGATGTTCTAGTTCATGACCCGGACGTGAAGCCTGAAGAAATGTTGGGGAGTAACCTGGAATATCTGGAACGTCAGCTGCCTCAAATCCATCGCATCCTCCGGTCCGAGATAGAAGAGGTACTTGAAAAATCCCAGATCGTGATCGTAGCCCAAAAACGCCCCGAATTCGTCTGCAAACTGAAAGAACTTAACCGACGGGTGACTATCTTGGATTTAGTTCGAATCACTGACGAGCCTGCTTTATTAAAGAGGCGCCAATATCGAGGTATGTCATGGTAAAAACACCCGGCAACCGCTGGTTGATCTTGACTCAATACTATCCACCGGAAATCGGCGCGCCACAGATTCGTTTGCGTTCAGTCGCAAGAGAACTCAAGCGGCATGGTATCGAAGTCGAGGTGCTAACAGCTATTCCCAATTATCCCGCCGGCAAGATTTTTCCGGGTTACTCCGGTCGCTGGAAAATCAAGGAAACTATCGACGGTGTTCCGATAACTCGCACCTGGGTATACGCCGGAACCGGCAAGTCAAAGCTCATCCGATTGGCGAACTATTTGAGTTTCACGTTGACTGCTCTCTTAGCGGCTCTGACAGGACCACGCCCGGATGTAATGTTCGTGGAGTCGCAACCGCTATCGCTCGGTCTGGTTGCCGTTTTGATGAAATGGCTGCGGAAGGTGCCATATGTTTATAACGTCCCGGATCTCCAGGTCGATGTTGCTCGCCAGATGGGCTTTATGAAAAATAGAGGCATCCTACGGTTGGCCTGGCAATTGGAGAATTTATTCCTTCGTGAAGCGTGGAAAATAGCAACCGTGACTCATCAGTTCATTGAGCATTTTCGAGAACGTGGATTCTCCCGCGAGGAAACCACTTTCCTGCCCAATGGAGCAGATACTGATTTTCTTAAGCCTCGGCGGGCGAGCCAAGAGCTGTTGGACCGTTGGGGCGTACATGGGAAGAAAGTCTTTCTTTATGTGGGAACCCATGCCTATTATCACGGGCTGGAAACCCTCATCCACGCGGCTGATTTGCTTCGAGAACACCCTGACGTCGTATTTATCTTGGTCGGTAACGGGCCGGAGAGAGCTCGGTTAAAAGAGATGTGCGGCGCGAAGCGACTTGATAATGTAATGTTTGCGACATCTCCGTATGAGGAAATGGATCAGCTTTATTCGATCGCCTACGCTTCCATAGCAACCCTACGCAATATAGAGGTAGCCAAGGGAATGCGTCTGTCCAAAGTTTTTCCGTCCTTAAGTTGTGGAGTACCAGTTATCTATTCGGGATTTGGCGAAGCGGCGGAAATGCTCATAGCAAACGAGTGTGGACTAGTGGTCGAACCAGAAAAAGCCGAGCTACTAGCCCAAGCCATCAGCACTTTGGCGTCTCAGTCCGATTTGCGATCAGACCTAGGAAGCAAGGGAAGAATTTTGGTCCAAAAAGAATATAGCTGGTCGGCGATCGTAGAGCGTTGGCTGTCTGAGATCGGCCTTGTGGAAGACGGCCAACTCGCAAAGACCGATGCCGCGTTCCCTGCATTGAACGGTGACATGAAAGATAAGGAATTGGCTTTGCAGTGAATCTAGCTTTCGCTCAGTAAAGCTAGGTGATGAGGCGCGATCACCGCTTTCACGATCTTGAATCCGCACCGAAACAAGACCCAAACTTCTTCTTACGTTTCACTCTGGGCAACGAGCCATGTCAACATATATTCTCGGAGTCTCAGCTTTCTATCACGATAGCGCAGCATGTTTGCTCCGTGAAGGACATATCGTGGCGGCGGCTCAGGAAGAGCGCTTCACACGAAAGAAGTTCGATGCCAGGTTTCCAATCAATGCAATCCAATATTGCCTGCGAGAGGGTAGAATTTCCCTGAGCGACCTAAAATATTTTGTCTTTTACGACAAGCCACTGATCAAATTTGAACGTTTACTGGAAACCTATGTCGCTTTTTCCCCCAAGGGAGTGAAATCCTTTCTCGCCGCGATGCCGGTGTGGCTCAAAGAGAAACTTCTGTTGAAGAGCATGTTGCAAGACGACCTTGTGTCCCTGGACGGGGTTAAGAAGTCAGGACTCCCGCCAATCCTATTCGGGGAACACCACGAGTCTCATGCGGCCTCTGCCTTTTATCCGTCGCCGTTCAAGTCCGCCGCAGTCCTTTGTATGGGGCGAGTGGGCCACGACCTCCGCCGACCCGGAAGTAAAACGGCGAGTAACCGTCGAGATGATGAGAGTAGTCAAGCCGGACGGGTTTATCCTTTGGTATGACAATTGAAATTTCATGGGTGATTCTCTGCGTTGGATATAAGGATTGTGCGGATGTTGCGATGATCTGATCCGAGCTTGCGGGCTGTAACTGAGCTGTTTATTTTCGCGATACGCCTGGACTCTTGCAACAACTATGATCTTTACTTCAATTCAACGTTTGTGGTTCCCTTTGTTTGCGAGCATTCCAACAGCTACATTTTTTCTGCTTGGTTTTTTTACTGGCCCCAAATCTGATGATTTGTGCTACGCAAGCCGTTTAAGAGAGCTTGGCTATTTTGAAGCTGTTAGGTGGTTTTATTACCAGTGGCAGGGTCGCTACGCAGCGAATGATATTTTACATCTTATTGGATATCTCGACTATTTGACTCTTCTTACTTGGTATTGGCTTGTACCAATAAGCCTTATTCTGGCTATTATATTTTCAACTTATGTTTTGCTAGACGCACTCAACAGATTTGTTCTCGAATCAGCCTTGAGAAGATCGCAGGTGGTAGTAGC
>VBOG01000175.1 GCA_005877815.1 Nitrospirota bacterium | reverse complement strand
TCAGCTGCCGGACCTGCGTGGGCTGCTCCACGACGTCCAGCCCGAGCACGCGCGCGTGACCGCCCGACGGCCGCAGCACGGTGATGAGAATACGAAGCGTGGTGGTTTTGCCCGCGCCGTTCGGGCCGAGCAGTCCGAACACCTCTCCGGCACCGACCTGAAAGCTGATGTCCTCGGCGGCGGTCGTCCCGCCGGGATAGACTTTCGACAGACCGGCGGCTTCGATGGCCGGGCCGCTCACTGTTACCCCCATCCGATATGATCGTTCCGCTCATAGAGCTTGAATTGCAGGAGGTCGAGGAGCCGGCGGGTCTGTTGCACGAGCGTCTCGGATTCCAGCAGAAATTGTTTTTCCAACGGCGTGAAGTCCACCGCAAAAGACAGGTTTTGTACCAGGACTTCGTCATGGAGCGGCTGCGTGAGCAGGGCCGCAAGGGACGGGTCCTGGCTGCGCCGCAAAAAGTTTCCCGCCACCTTGCGCAGCTCCGCCAGAAGATCCGCCGGAAGTTCGGCATCGGGATGAGCGCGCTCGTGGAGAATGATGCGGCCCTGCCGGTAGGTCTCCGCGCCGACTTCGTGTTGAAGCTCGAATCGCCGGAGCCCCTGCAACATGATGTTGGAGCGCCCGTCCGGGAGCGGCTGCACGCTGATGATGCGTCCCACGCAGCCGGTCGAAAAGACCGCGGGCGCGCCGTCGTAGTCGGATTCCCATCCCTCCTTCAGCAGCACCATTCCGATCATCCGATGCGTGGACGCGGCATCCCGCACCATCGTCCGATAGCGCGGCTCGAAGATATGCAGCGGAAGATAGGTGCGGGGATAAAAGACGAGATTCGGAAGAGGAAACAACGGGATGATGCCGGGAATTTTGATCGCGTGGAGATCGCCTCCGGGCTCTGCGGATGGGCTCACATTCATGTTCAGACGATAGCCGAACGTCCCTCGGATTGTCAATTACACCGCCTTGATCTTTCACGCTTTCCTCCGCTAAAATCATGGGTTCCGGTACTGCGTTCCGATTCTCCGGCTGAAAGGAAGACCCTGTGGGCATGACGATGACGGAAAAGATTCTGGCGCGCCACGCGGGACGTCCGCGCGCGTCGGCCGGAGACAATATCTGGGTGAACGTGGATATCCTGATGACCCACGATGTGTGCGGGCCGGGGACCATCGGCATCTTTCGCAAGCAGTTCGGCCCGAACGCAAAGGTGTGGGACCGGCAGAAGGTGGTGATCATTCCCGATCATTACATCTTCACCAACGATCTCCACGCGCACCGGAACATCGATTTGCTGCGTGACTTCGTCAAGGAACAGGACCTGCCGTACTACTACGACGTCGGCACGGACAAATACAAAGGCGTGTGCCATATCGCGCTGCCGGAAGAAGGACATACTCGCCCGGGTGAAGTCCTGTTCGGGACCGATTCGCATACCTGCACCGCGGGCGCGTTCGGCGAGTTCGCCACCGGCATCGGCAATACCGACGCGGCATTCATCCTCGGGACCGGCAAGCTCTGGGTCAAAGTGCCGGAGACGATGCGCTTCGAGTTCGAAGGGCCGCTCCCGCCCTACCTGATGGCCAAGGATCTGATCCTGCATATCATCGGGGATATCGGGGTCGACGGCGCCACGTATCGCGCGATGGAATTTTCGGGCGACGGCGTGATGTCCCTGAGCATCGAAGAGCGCATGACGTTGTGCAACATGGTGATCGAGGCGGGCGGCAAGAACGGCGTGATCCCTTCGGATGCGGTCACCGAGCGGTTCGTCAAATCCAAGACATCCAAACCCTTCGAAGCGGTCGCCGACGATCCGGACGCGCATTTTCACAGCGTGCGCCGGTATAAGACCTCGGACATTCAGCCCACCGTCGCCAAACCGCATTCCCCCGACAACCGCGGGACGGCCCGCGAGTGCGCCGGCATAAGACTGGATCGCGCCTATATCGGTTCCTGCACCGGCGGCAAGTTGAACGACTTCGTCGCCGCCGCGAAGATCCTGAAGGGCCAGCAGGTGAAAGCCGAAACGTACATCGTCCCCGCGACTACCGAAGTCGCCCGCGGCCTGGCCACCACGATGCTGGACGGCCAATCGCTGACCGAAATTTTTCAAAAGGCCGGCGCCAAGCTCTCTCAGGGAGCTTCCTGCGCGGCGTGTCTCGGCGGGCCATCGGACACGTTCGGGCGGTTGAACAAGAGCGAGGTCTGCATCTCGACGACGAATCGAAACTTCCCCGGCCGGATGGGGTCCAAAACGGCACAGGTGTACCTGGCCTCTCCTTACACGGTCGCAGCCTCCGCCGTGACCGGCGTGATCACCGATCCGCGCGACTTTTTGTAAGCCGCCCGTGCTCACAAAATCGCTGTCGACGTGCAAGCAGATCCTCGCGGGAGATCGCACCATTCTCCGCGAGCTGCTTCATCCTGCCCGGGATGCCGCAAACATCGGGTATAGCGTGGCGCACGCCAAACTCGAGCAGGGCACGGCGTCTCTCCCACACCGATTGAAGACATCGGAGGTCTATTACTTCATCAGCGGCCAGGGACGGATGCATGTGGACGACGCGATCACGACGATCGCGCCCGAGAAAATCGTGTACGTGCGCCCCGGCGCGGTCCAGCACGTCGAGAACACGGGGGCGGGCGAGTTGGTCTTTCTCTGCATCGTCGATCCGGCCTGGCGGGCGGAAGACGAAGAGATACTACGCGACTGACAACAACGCAGATGAGGCCGTTTCAATGACCATGCAAGAGGTGATCAAAGGCAAAGCGTACGTGCTCGGCGACAACATCGACACCGACCAGATCATTCCCGCGAAACATCTCGTCTACAGTTTGAGCGATCCCGAGGAACGCAAATTGTACGGAACGTATGCATTGTCCGGCGTGCCAGAGAAGGTCGCGGGCCTGCCGAAGGGCAACATCCCCTTCGTCCCGGAAGGCGATCATCGCTCGCGCTATCAGGTCATCATCGGCGGAAAAAACTTCGGCTCCGGCTCCTCGCGCGAGCATGCGCCCGAAGCGCTGCAGATCGCCGGCATCACGGCGGTCGTCGCCGAATCGTACGCCCGGATTTTTTACCGCAACGCCGTGGACGGCGGCTTCTTCATCCCCTGCGAATCGACCCAACGCCTGATTGCCGACATCAAGACGGGGGACGATCTGGAAATCAACATCTCTGCCGGCACCTTGAAGAATGTGACGAGCGGCAAGAGCTACGGGCTGCGCCCGCTCGGCGACGTCCTGGATATCGTGACGGCGGGCGGCATCTTCGCCTACGCGCGCAAAACGGGAATGCTCAAACCATGAAGGCGACGATTGCAGTGCTTCCCGGCGACGGCATCGGCGCGGAAATCGTGCCGCAGGCCGTCCATGTGCTGGAAGCGGTCGCGGCGCGCTTTGGCCATCGCTTCGAATTTAAGACCGCGGACGTCGGGGGCGCGGCAATCGACAAGACCGGCAGGCCGCTGCCGGACGACACCCTGCGACTGGCCAAGGAAAGCGACGCGATCCTGCTCGGCGCCGTCGGCGGCCCCAAATGGGAAGGCCTCGACTACTCGGTGCGACCGGAACGGGCGTTGCTGGGCCTCCGCGAACAGCTTGGCCTGTATGCGAACCTGCGTCCCGCGAAACTCTATTCGATGCTGGCCGATGCCTCCACGCTCAAACGCGAGGTCATCGAGGGGCTCGACATCCTGGTCGTGCGCGAGCTCACGGGCGGCATCTATTTCGGGAAACCCAAGGGCATCGAGAAGACCTCTGAAGGTGAGAAAGGCGTCAACACCGAGGTGTACACGACGCCCGAGATCCGGCGCATCGCCAAAGTGGCGTTCGAAGCCGCCCGCAAACGACGCCGCAAAGTCACGTCGGTGGACAAGGCCAATGTGCTCGAATCCTCGGAACTCTGGCGGCGGGTCGTGATTGATGTCTCGCAGGGCTATCCGGATGTCGAGCTTCAGCACATCTACGTGGACAACTGCGCCATGCAGCTCGTCCGCGCCCCCAAGCAATTCGACGTGCTCGTCACGACGAACCTGTTCGGCGACATCCTGAGCGACGAGGCGGCCATGCTGACCGGCTCGATCGGCATGCTGCCCTCGGCGAGCCTGGGCGGCACCATCGGCATGTACGAGCCGATCCATGGTAGCGCTCCGGACATCGCCGGCAAGGATATCGCCAATCCCATCGCGACGATCGCGTCCACCGCCATGATGCTGACGTACGCCTTTAGTCTCGACAAAGAGGCGACGGCGGTCGAGCAGGCCATCCTCCGCGTTCTCGAACAGGGCTATCGCACGAAGGATATCCATGCGGCCGGGACAAGACTGGTCGGCACCAAGGAAATGGGCGCGCTCATCCTCAAGGAATTGCAACACGCGTGACCCACGCGGCTCCCGGCATCATCACCACGCTCGCAGGAACCGGAGACATCGGCTGTTCGGGCGACGGCGGACCGACGCGGGACGCACGGCTCAACGAGCCGAAGAGCCTCACGATTGCCGGTCACGCCCTCTACATCGCCGACGCCGAGAACCACCGCATCCGCAAAGTTGATCTCCATACCGGCATCATCACGACCATTGCGGGAAGTGGGACTCAGACCTCCTCGGTGGTGGCCTCCTCGGTGGCGGCCTCCTCGGAACCCCCTCCCGATTTTCCCGACCTTGACCCGCTCGCGGAGCCTGTGAAGACAAAGGACGAGAAGGTCGTCCAGTTATCGGATCAGAGCGGCATGGTGCGATTCGTCACCGGAGCGGCGGAGAGAGGACTTTATAAAGGAGACGGCGGGCCGGCCCTCGAGGCCACGCTCAATTTCCCTTCCGCGACGGCAGTGGACAGCCGCGGGACGGTCTATATTGCGGATACCTTCAATCATCGTGTTCGGCGTGTGGACGGCAGGACCGGCGTCATCACGACCATGGCAGGCTCCGGCAAGGCTCGGTTTGGCGGGGACGGCGGTTCTGCAGACAAGGCATTGTTGAATGAACCGGTCGCCCTCGCGCTGGATGAACCAAGAAGCCGTCTGTACATCGCCGATCTGGCGAACTATCGGGTCCGAGTGGTGGATGTGTCGGCCGGGACGATTGCGACCTATGCCGGCAATGGGACGCAGGAGTATGACGGCGACGGCGGGCCGGCGCTACAGGCCGGGCTTTCGGGACCAAGCGGCCTGGCGGTCGATGGGGAAGGCAACCTTTATATTGCCGACACATTCAATGGACGCATCCGTAAAGTGGACGTTGCCACAGGTTTGATCAACACCGTCGCCGGCGACGGCACTGAATACCGCTACCAGGGCATGCCGAATGAATTTTCGACAGGCCTTTCCAGACCGGCCGGCATTGCGCTGGGCGTCGATGGCAGGCTGTATATCACGGATTCGGACAACCACCTCATTCGCATGTGGAACCCGAAAACCAAAATCATCACGGCCATTGCGGGCAATGGGAAAGCCGACTTTGGGGGCGACGGCGGGCCGGCCACGGCCGCGAGCCTGAGCTACCCGTTCGGCGTCGCCGTGGATGCCGCCGGTACGGTCTATATCGCCGACACCTTCAACCACCGGATCCGTATGTTGGCTGAGCCTCTCTAGCCGTCGAATTGTCTCTCTCTCCTACTTTTGAGGGGGACGAAAACGTTTTCCTCTTTCGTGTAATCTCGCCCAATTCCCATCAAAATCTTTTAGATTTAATGTCCCCTTTCCCCCAAACAACGGTTCGCTATGTTGTGGCTGTCGCCGCCGCGATTTGCGCGACGATCGGCCGCTATTTTCTCACATCGGTGTTAGGGGCGACTCAGTACCCCCTGATCACGTTTTATCCGGCTATTATGGCCGCGGCCCTGTATGGCGGGCTCGGCCCAGGCTTGCTGGCGACAGGGCTCTGCACAGTTGCCGTAACGCCCTTCATGCACCTCTCCGGCTACAATCCCGCCGATTGGGTCGGGCTGGGTATTTTCGTCGTCACCGGGGTATGGATCAGCCTATTCGCGGAGAGCCTGCACCGGGCAAAGCACGAGGCGGAGTACAGGCTTGCCGAGCGTAAGCTGGCAGATGAAGCGCTGAAGGAGAGCGAGGCGCGCAAACGGGCGATTCTGGAGTCCGCCCTGGACAGTGTCATCTCCATCGATCATGAGGGGCGTGTGATTGAGTTCAATCAAGCGGCGGAGGGGACGTTCGGTTACACCAGGGAGTCGGTCTTTGGCAAGCCCATTGCGGAATTAATTATTCCACCATCGCTTCGCGAGAGGCATCATCGAGGCTTCGCGCGGTACCTCACGACAGGGGAAACGTCCGTCATAGGCAAACGGTTGGAAATCACGGCGATGCGCGCCGACGGCACGGAGTTCCCCGTTGAGCTCACAGTGACGCAAGTACGCGCAACGCCGCAGCCGACATTCACGGCCTTTATCCGCGACATCACTGAGCGCAAGCAGGCGGAGGAGCAGTTTCGGCTGGTGGTGGAGGCGGCACCGACCGGCATGGTCATGGTAAACGGAGAAGGTTCCATTCTGTTGGTGAACATGCAAGTGGAAAAGCTGTTCGGCTATGAACGATCCGAACTGGTGGGCCAGCCCATTGAAACGCTGGTGCCGGCGCGCTTTCGCGGCCAGCATCCCGGCCACCGGACCGGATTTTTTGCGGCGCCCAGTCCGCGTGCTATGGGCGCGGGCCGAGACCTCTATGGCCTTCGCAAGGACGGCAACGAATTTCCCGTGGAGATCGGGTTGAACCCGATCGAGACCCCAGATGGCATAGCCGTGATGGCCTCGATCATTGACATCACGGAACGCAAACGGTCAGAGACGGAGTTGCAGGACTTGATGCGCACCCTGGAGCAACGCGTCGCCGAACGCACCAAAGCGCTGGCGGAGCATGCCCGCGAGCTGGCGCGCTCCAACGCCGATCTCGAGAAGTTCGCGTATGCGTCGTCGCACGACCTGCAAGAACCGCTGCGCATGGTCACCAGCTACATGCAGTTGCTTGAACGACGCTACAAGAGCCAACTCGATAAGAGGGCGCAGGAATACATCGGGTACGCCGTGGATGGGGCTTTCCGGATGCGGACCCTCATTACCGATCTCTTGACCTATGCACGCGTCGGCGCGGAATCACTTCGGTATGTTCCGACGGACTGCTCCGCTTTGCTCACCGAATGCCTTGAGAACTTGAAGTTTTCGATCAAAGACAGTGGAGCGCGCGTAACGTGCGATGCCTTGCCGACCGTCACGGCCGACCCGACGTCGCTCGCCCAGGTCTTTCAGAATCTGCTCAGTAATGCTATAAAATACCGACGCGCGGCGCCGCCTCACATCCACGTCGCCGCGGAGCGAAAGGACGGCGAAGTTGTGTTGTCGGTTCGCGATAACGGGATCGGCATCGATCCGGAGTACTTCGACCGGATCTTCATCATCTTCCAGCGATTGCATACGAATGCGGAATATTCGGGAACCGGGGTGGGGCTGGCCATTTGCAAGAAGATCATCGAGCGGCACGGCGGCCGACTCTGGGTCGATTCCAAACCGGGCGAAGGGTCAACATTCTACTTCACGTTGCCCGCTGCGGAGGAGGCGTAGACGATGACTGCGGTCCAGCGGAAGGCGCGCATTCAGATTTTGCTCGTCGAAGATAACATGGGCGACGTCAATCTGGTCCGCGAGAGTTTTGCGGACAATGAGAGCGTCACACTGCATGTCGCGGAAGACGGCATCAAGGCCCTGGCCTTTCTGCGCCGCGAAACCGAGTACCGCAATGCTCCCTCGCCGGATCTGATCCTGCTCGACCTGAACCTCCCCAAGAAAGACGGCCGGCAAGTCTTACGGGAGATCAAATCCGACGAGGCTTTGAAACAGATTCCTGTCGTCGTCCTCACCTCGTCCCGCGCGTCCACCGATATCATTGCCGCGTACCGGCTCCATTCGAATTCGTATATTTCCAAGCCTGCCGACTTTGATGAATTCATGGAAGTGATGGGTTCGGTCTTCCGGTACTGGTTCAAAACGTCGGAACTTCCTTCCCCGGCATCCTGAACGCCGCCGCCGTCTATTGTACTTACGGGTAGGCTTCACAGAAGGCGGGCAAATGTGCCATGCTCACCTCTATGGCTCAACGAAACGACCTTCGTACCGGGCTATCGGCCGCCCGCGCGTGCACCGACGCGTTGTTTTCGCTTGTCAGGGCCGATTCGTTCTACGAGCGCCCAATTCCCGAGCGCCATCGGCTGATCTTCTACCTCGGCCACCTCGAGGCCTTTGATTGGAACCAGATCTGCCAGGGCGCGCTGGCCCTCTTCCCGTTTCATTCGGAGTTCGACCGGCTCTTCGCGTTCGGCATCGACCCGCCTGAAGGGCAGTTGCCGAGCGACGTCGCCTGGGACTGGCCGAGAGTCAGCGAAGTCCAGAGCTACAATCGGCGTGTTCGACAGACATTGGATAAAGTGTTGGACGACGCGCCTGAGCACCTCATCCATGTCGCCATCGAACATCGGTTCATGCACGCTGAAACATTGGCCTATATCCTCCATAACCTTTCCTATGACCGTAAGCTCGTGCAGGACGAGGGAACACGGGTCTCCCCCGCCGCCCCTGCTCCCGTCCATGCCATGAAGGACATTCCGGCTGGCACGGCGACGCTCGGCAAATACCGGGGCGACGGCTTCGGCTGGGACAACGAATTCGACGCCCATACCGTCGACGTTCCGCCGTTTGCGATCAGCCAATACAAGGTGACCAACGCGCAGTATCTGGAGTTCGTGCGGGCCGGCGCGGCCGCGCCGCATTTTTGGAAGCTCGATGGAGACCGATGGCTGTACCGGACGATGTTCGAGGAGATCCCGCTGCCGCTCGACTGGCCGGTCTATGTCACGCAACGGGAAGCGCAAGCCTACGCTGCATGGGTCGGAAAGGTGGTGCCGACGGAGGCGCAATTCCACCGCGCGGCGTACGGCACGCCGGCGGGCGAGGAGCGCTCGTATCCCTGGGGCAACGATTTTCCCGACGATACGTGCGGCAATTTCAACTTTCAAGGATGGGACCCCGTCGCGGTCGCGGCCACGCCGCTTGGCGATAGCACGTTCGGGGTCTCGCAGTTGGTCGGGAACGGCTGGGAGTGGACCTCGACGCCGTTCAATCCCTTCCCGGGCTTTCAACCATTCCCGTTCTATACCGGCTACTCGAAGCCCTTCTTTGACGGCGACCACTATGTGTTGAAGGGCGCCTCCTCGCGCACGGCGGCGCGACTGATGCGGCGGTCCTATAGGAATTGGTTTCGACCTGTTTTTCCGTATGCCTACGCGGGATTTCGCTGTGTCGAGAACTAGCCCCCTTCGCAAGTTTCGGCAGGCAGAGGAACTTTCCAAGTTCGCTCTCGATGTCCGGCAGGGGCTCAGCCAAACACAGAAGGAAATCCCCTCGCAGTACCTTTACGATCAGGTCGGCACGGCACTCTTCGAAGCTATCACCTATGTGCCGGAGTATGGCCTGACCAGGGCGGATGAGCGACTTCTCCGTCGGCATGCGGGGGCGATCGTCGACCATCTTCCATCCCCCGTTGCGGTTGCGGAACTCGGAAGCGGCACCGGACGGAAGACGCGGTGGATCCTGGAGGCGCTGGCGAAGCGGCAACCGGTCACGTATTTCCCCATTGATATCGCTCCCACCGCCCTGGCGAAATGCCGCCAGGAACTCGCGGAGCTCGCCGGAGTCAGCATCGTCGGCCTCGAGCATTCGTATGTAGACGGGCTCCGGGACGTCGTGTCGAGGCGGCGCGACGGCCAGACGCTGCTCGTCTTGTTCTTAGGAAGCACGATCGGCAATTTCGAACCTCACGCCGCAGACCGCTTCCTCACCGACATCCGCCGATGCTTGCTGCCCGGTGATGCGCTGCTTCTGGGGACCGATCTTGAGAAAGCGCTCTCGGTCGTCCTGCCGGCTTACGATGACGACGCAGGCGTGACCGCGGCGTTCAATCTCAATGTGCTCGCCCGCATCAACCGCGAGCTGCATGCCGACTTTGTGTTGAAGAATTTTCGGCATGAGGCGAGATATCGCGCGCGTGAACGGCGGGTCGAGATGCACTTGCGCTCGACCACGAGACAGACGGTTCGTGTGCGGGACGCCGACTTCACGTGCAGCTTGCAGGAAGGGGAAACGATCTGGACGGAAGCCTGCCACAAATTCCGGCTTGAAGAGATTCCCGCCATGGCGACGCGCTCTGGGTTTGCATGCACCTGGCAATGGGTTGACGCAGACTGGCCGTTCGCGGAGAATCTCTTGATCGCGATGTCCCACCCGAATTGACGTGACGCCGATCGTCGAATTTCGAGGCGTTTCGTATCGGATCAACGGACACCATATTCTTCGCAACCTGAGTTTCTCGCTGGCCGCTGGCGAAACCCTCGTGCTGCTGGGTCGCAGCGGCTCCGGGAAGACCACCGCGCTGAAGATGGTGAATGGGCTGCTGTTCCCGACAGAAGGTGAGGTGTGCGTCGAAGGCATGCCGACCACGTCCTGGGATCCGATCAGGCTGAAGCGGCGCATTGGGTACGTCATTCAGGAAGCCGGATTGTTTCCCCATTTCACGGTCGCGGACAATGTCGGTCTTGTGCCGAAGCTCGAAGGATGGCCGCCGTCCAGGGTCCGGGCCCGGACCGGCGAACTGCTCGAGCAGGTCACGCTGCCGCCGTCGGAGTTTTCGCTGCGCTACCCCCGCGAACTCTCCTCCGGACAGCGGCAGCGAGTCGGGGTCGCGCGGGCCCTGGCTGCCGATCCGGCGTTGCTGCTCTTCGACGAGCCGTTCGGAGCGCTCGATCCCGTCACCCGCCTGGAATTACAGAACCAGTTTCTCGCCTTGCGTGAACAATGGGGCAAGACCGCGATGTTCGTGACGCACGACGTGCGCGAAGCCATGCGGCTCGGGTCCCGCATCGGCTTGTTGCACCATGGAGCGCTCGAGGCCCTCGCGCCGCCGGAGGAATTCCGGCGTCAACATGGTGATGAAGCACAAGCCTTCCTGGCCTGCCTCGATCTTAAGTGATCGGAGACATATGATGATGGAATGTCCCAGCGTGGCGCGCAGGTGATGTCCTCAGGACTGCCGGGTGAAATCGTTCAGCTCACGATGGAGCATCTCTGGTTGGTTCTGCTCTCCATCACGATCGCCGTCGGTATCGCGCTCCCGATGGGCGTTCTCCTCACGAGAAAAAGACCGCTTCAAGGTTGGGTCCTCGGCTTTGCCAATGTGGTGCAGACGATCCCCAGCCTCGCGCTCTTCGGCTTTTTGATTCCCCTTCCGCTGATCGGCGGCATCGGCCAGCATACGGCCATCATGGCGTTGATTCTCTACGCGCTCCTGCCCGTGCTCAGAAACACCTTCACAGGCATTCTCGGCATCGACCCCGCCGTGAGAGAGTCGGCGTTGGCCATGGGAATGACGGACGGCCAACTCTTGCGTCTGGTCGAGCTGCCGTTGGCCGCGCGGACGATCCTTGCCGGTGTGCGGGTCGCGACGGTCACCACCATCGGCACGGCCACGATCGCAGCCGCCATCGGCGCGGGCGGCCTGGGTGTCTTTATCTTCCGGGGACTGGCATCCGTCGATTCGACGCTGCTCTTGGCCGGGGCCATCCCCGCGGCCGCCATGGCTTTGCTGGCGGATGGAGGACTCGGATGGATCGAGAAAAAATTCTCTCCTGTCTGATCGCGACCGTCCTGGTTGCAACCGTCAGCGCCTGTTCGAGAGATCATCAGCCCATCGTCGTGGGGTCGAAAAATTTCACGGAGCAAGTCCTTCTCGGTGAGATCGTCGCGCAGCATTTGGAACACCGGCTCAATGAGAAGGTGGTCCGAAAGCCGAACCTCGGCGGCACGCTCCTCGCGCACCAGGCGCTGGTCAACGGCGAGATTGATCTCTATCCCGAATATTCCGGGACCGCGCTGACGGCGGTCTTGAAGCTGGCGCCCTTCTCCGATCCCTCCGCGGTCCTCCGGAAAGTTAAAGCCGAGTACAAGACGCGGTTCGGGATTCAATGGCTGGAGCCTTTGGGCTTCAACAACACCTTCGTGATGGTGATTCGCCAGGAAGACGCAAATAGTCAGATCACAACCTTGAGCGAGGCCGCCCGCCGCTCAAAGGGATGGAAACTTGGTGTCGGCTACGAGTTCCAGCAAAGGCCCGACGGCCTGAATGGCTTGCGAAAGAACTATCGGCTTCCTCTGAAAGGATCGCCCCGCACGATGGACCTCGGGTTGTTGTACAACGCGCTGGAACACAAAGAGGTGGACATGATCGCGGCCAATGCCACCGACGGACTGCTTTCCGCGAAGGACGTACGAGTCCTTCGTGACGATAAACGGTCTTTTCCGCCGTATCAAGCCGCATTGGTGGTCCGCGCAACGGTTTTGGAGAACCACCCTTGGCTCCGGCCGGCCCTCGAGGAACTCAGCGGGAAATTTCCGGATGAGACGATGCGCAAGCTCAACTACCAAGTGGATGGGCTGCACCGTCCGGCGCGAGACGTCGCCGTCGAGTTCCTACGACAGAATAAGTTGCTGCCGTAGGCGAACGGGTCCTGTCGCTAAAACCTCTATTTTTGAGTTAGAATAGACCGCATGAAGCACAAAGAACTGTACACCGTGGCGGTGGTCGGAGCGACCGGCGCCGTCGCCACCGAGATGATCGAAATCCTGGAGGAACGCAAGTTCCCGGTAGGAGCGCTCGTCCCGCTCGCCTCGGCCCGTTCGGCAGGAGACACCGTCTCGTTCCAGGGCCAGGACCTGACGGTCCAGGAGCTCGCCGAGCATTCATTTGCCCGCGTGGACATCGCGCTGTTTTCCGCCGGCGCTGAGATCAGCCGCAAATTTGCGCCGATCGCGGTCAAGGCCGGCGCAGTGGTGATCGATAACAGCGCGGCCTGGCGCATGGACAAGACCGTGCCCCTGAGCGTCCCGGAGGTGAACAAGGCCGACATCGCCAAGCATCAGGGAATTATCGCCAACCCGAACTGCTCCACCATTCAATTGGTGGTGGCGCTGAAACCTTTGCACACGGTCGCCCACATCAAGCGCATCGTCGTCACGACGTTTCAGTCCGTTTCGGGAACCGGCAAAGAGGCGATGGACGAATTGCTAGAAGAGTCGCGCGACCTGTTGTCCTTCAAGGAGGCCTCTCCCAACGTCTATCCGTACCAGATCGCCTTCAATTGCCTGCCGCACATTGACGACTTTCTGCCCACCGGCTACACGAAGGAAGAGATGAAGATGCTGAATGAGACGCGGAAGATCATGGGCGATGACTCGATCCACGTGACCGCGACGACGGTTCGCGTCCCGGTGTATGTCTGCCATTCCGAGTCCGTCAACATCGAGACTCAGAACAAACTCACCGCGGACGAAGCGCGCGCCCTGCTGGCGGAGGCGCCCGGCGTCATGCTGTATGACGATCCGGCACACAAGATCTATCCGATGCCGATCGATGTCGCGGGCAAAGATGACGTGTACGTCGGACGCATCCGTGAAGACGACTCCATCGCCAATGGTCTGAACCTGTGGATCGTCGCGGACAACTTGCGCAAAGGGGCCGCGTTGAACGCGATCCAGATTGCCGAGGCGCTGATCGCCGGCCGGTCGTCGCTCAACTGAAGACGCACGTGATGGTCCCAGGGAGGCAGTACGGATCTCGGCGGTTTCGGCAAGACGCTCATTCTTCTCGGCGCGGTGATCGCGCTCCTGGGAGTCCTGCTTCTGCTGGCGGGACGGCTGCCGGGCGCGGGCTCCATCGGCAAACTCCCCGGCGACATCATCGTCAGGCGCGAAAACTTCACCTTCTATTTCCCCATCACCACGAGCATTCTGGCGAGCATCGTCCTGAGCCTGCTGGCGTGGTTCCTCTGGCGAAGGTAGCCATGCCGGCCTTGTTCATCGCTCTCTGCCTGTTCTTCGCCGCGCCGGCGTTTGCCGGTGACACCATCCGCGTGGCTCTTCAGCAGAATGTCGAGTCGGTGACGGTGGCCTCCGCGTCCGGACTGTCGGCGCGCGCACCGGACGATGACGTGCAGGCCAACGGCCGCATGACGATCTCCAACGGCGGCCACGGGCTGATCGTGGACGGGCGGCGGCTGCGGTCCGAGCGGATCGAGATCCGCGGACGAAATGGTGAGACCACCGTGAACGGCCTGACGGTCCCTGGAAAGGTGATCGTCAAGCGGCAGAACGGCAGATTGCTGACCATCAACGAACTGGACCTTGAGGATTACCTGAAAGGCGTCGTGCCGGCGGAAATGAATGCCTCATGGCACCCTGAAGCGCTCAAAGTCCAGGCGATCGCCGCCCGCACCTACGCCGTCTACCAGCTCCGCCAGAACGGCTCGAACGGCAAAAAAGATTTCGACGTGCTCGCGTCGACCAAAGACCAGGTGTATCGCGGGCGCGCGGGCGCAGATGGTCCCGGAGGACGCGCGGTCGAGCAGACACGCGACCTGGTCCTCGCCTACAACGATCAGCCGGTGTTCGCGGCCTACCATTCCACCGCCGCGGGGCCGACCGAGGATGCGATGCATGTGTGGTCGTTGGATCTCCCCTATTTGAAGGGCGTCGAGTGCCCCTTCGACATGAACGCTCCCAACTATCAGTGGCGGAGCGACGTGGCCCTCACCGTCCTCGAACGCCGGCTGCGAGAGGAAAATTTCCCCGTGGGCGTAATCGCCAGCCTCACGCCGGCCGTCTATTCGAAATCAGGCCGGGTGGCGCAGGTCCGCGTGCTGCATTCGGACGGCGAGTTATACCTGAAAGGCGAAGACTTGCGCCGGGTCCTCGGCTATACCGTCGTCGCCAGTACGCAATTCGATATCGAATTTTCCGGCCTCCGGCTTCAGTTTACCGGACGAGGCGCCGGCCATGGCGTCGGACTCTGCCAATGGGGCGCGAAGGAACTCGCGGAACGCGGCTACCCCGCGGAAACCATTTTGCGCTATTACTATCCCGGCACGGAGCTTCGTGAACTGGCCAGCCTGCCGCGCCGGTAATTCTGATGAGGCTTTCGGATTTCGAGTATCCTCTCGATGAGGCGCTGATCGCTCATCATCCGATCGAACCTCGCGACCAGGCCCGTCTCCTGACCGTCGACAAACAAGACGGACGCTTGACCCACACGCGCTTTGACGTGCTTCCCCAATTACTCCGGCCCGGCGACCTTCTCGTGCTGAACGATACACAAGTCATTCCGGCGCGGCTGCCCGGCCGCAAACGACCCAGCGGTGGCAACATCGAAGTCTTACTGGTGCGGAGGGAATCCTCGCCTGATGGAATGATTGGCGAGGGCGAGCGCTGGGTGGTGTTGGTGAAAGGCAGCGTCCGCCCCGGCCAACAACTGGAATTGCCGGAGGGGATCACGGCGACGGTTGTCGAATCCCGCGACGGCGATCATGTTCTCGCCTTCCCGAAGTATCTCGACGTGCTGGCGTATGCCGAGAAGGCAGGCACCATCCCTCTGCCTCCTTACATTCGGCGCGCGCCGACGGAGGCGGATCGTCAGCACTACCAGACCGTGTTCGCGCGGCATCCTGGCGCCGTCGCCGCACCGACTGCCGGGCTTCATTTCACGGAACGCGTCTTCGACACGCTTCGCGTCGCAGGTGTTCGAACGGTGACCGTGACGTTGCATGTGGGGCCGGGAACCTTCAAACCCGTGACCTGTGACGACATCCGGGAACATACAATGGATGCCGAATGGTACGATTTCCCGCAGACTGCGGCGAAGGCCGTGAACGAAACGAAGCAAGTCGGGGGGCGGGTGATCGCAGTCGGAACGACGGCCGTGCGCGTGCTGGAAACTGCCGCGACCCACGGTGTGCCCCTCCAGGCAGGTCGCGGCACGACCTCCTTGTTCATCTCGCCCGGCCATGATTTCAAAATAGTGGACGGGATGCTCACGAACTTCCACCTGCCCAAGAGCACATTATTCATGCTGGTCTGCGCCCTGGCAGGGCGAGAACGGATGGTTGAAGCCTACCAAAGTGCCGCCGCGGAAAAGTATCGGTTCTATAGCTATGGCGACGCAATGCTCATTCTCTAGACCCCCAAAGCACCGCGAACATTAGTTCTTTCGACCTAGATTCAAACTTTTGCTGTATGTCCCTCGCCTGATCGCCGTGTTATCACGGTTCTGGTCGACATGTCACAACGAGTGAGAGGTGAAGCCATGTTTTCAAAAGCTGCCTCCGTTGGGCTCGTCAGTATGGCCGTCGTGTTAGGACTCTCTCTCCCTGCACTGGCCACGCCGGTGTCGTGTACAAGCGCTCCTTTGGATGCTTATATCGGATTCGGGGCGGACGGATGCGCCATCGGCGACACCGTCTTCTCGAACTTCACCTACAACCCGGGAAATTCCATTCAAGCAAGCGCCGTTTCTGTGACGCCCTTAACGGACCTTGCTCACCCCGGTTTTCGCTTTGACGGGCCGTTTTTTGGACAACCGCAATTTCAGGCATTGTTGTCTGCGGACCTCGGCTTCACGGTGACGAACGGATACATTGTCGGAGCGCAGCTTGAGTTTCTCTTTGGCGTGCCCTTCAGCGGCATACGTGAATCCAGCACGGTCTTTCCAGAAGATCTGACCGTTACCCAGTTCCACGATGCTCACTTTTCCACACTCTTCGACAGCGTGACGTTCGGACCCGTCCAGTCCGCGAATGTCCGGCTATTCCTGGGCGGCGCGGACTTCAACTCGCGTATTGATAGTTTTCAAACGGCGCTGACCGTCAGTCCTATACCGGAACCGGCTTCGCTGTTGTTGCTGGCATCCGGCGGCGTGGGATTGTTTTTCTGGAGACGGAGATCCTAGACGGGAACGAAGTTTATTCCTTGATCTGCTTCTCGCGGCGTTTGAGGTAGGCATTCCGGACCGCGCTGTACAGGTCGAGGGTGGCCTCTTCCACGCTCTCGAATGTCTCAAGATTGAGGGCGCGTTCGTTGACGAGGTCCTCGCTTTTCTTCGCGATGGACGGCACAATCGGCAGAATGTAATTGAGCGGATCCAGGGCCAGATCGAATATGTATCCGACGCCATCGCGCACGGTCAGCGGGGCCATGAACGGCACCACCAGATAGGGGCCTGGTTTCAGCCCATACTTGCCGAACGTCTGTCCGGTGTCTTCATCGCTCCGCAAGATGCCGAACTGGTACCTGGCCACGTCGGCCATCCCGGCTCCTCCGAGCGTGCTGTTGATCAGGAACCGCGCAAGCTCCCGTCCGGCTCCTGCGAATTTCCCCTGCAGCAGGCTGTTGATGAACCGCTTCGGCATGGCGACATTGTCAAAGACGTTGTGGATGAGATCTTTCTCGCCATCCAGCACGATCTTGTCGTACACCGTCGCCACGGGCTTCAGCACGTAGCGGTCGAACTTGTAGTTGAAGGAGAAGGTCTTTTCATTGAAGGGTTCCCACGGATCGTAGTCGTAGGCGGCGTCCTCCTCGTCCGACGGCTCGCTGCTGAGTTTCGAATCACGGACGACGACTTCTTCCAGCGGTTGGGCCGCAAAGGACAAAGAAGCCTGTCCCAATCCGGTCAGACATAACCCCGCGAACCACCACCTTAGACAGCGGCTACTCAACATCAGCTCCGTTCTGTTCGGACCTTCACCGGCATCGTCACCGGGCATCTTTCGGGTTCAGGGGCGGAAGAATCTCGCATGTCGAGACACCTTTCGCCAGCTTGCTGTGGCTCAGACCATAACCGACGTACAGGATCACGCCGACGACGGACCAGATCAGAAAGCGCCACCATGTCACAGCCGGAAGAAAATACATGAGCCACATGCAGGCGAGCATCCCGAGAATCGGAATCCACGGCACGAACGGAGTCCGAAACGGCCGCCGCTGTTGCGGCCGTGTCCTCCGCAACACCAGGATCGCCCCGCATACCAGCGTGAACGCGAACAATGTGCCGATATTCGTGAGGCCCGCCGCCTCTCCAATGGAGACAAAACCGGCCAGGCCCGCGACCGACACCCCTGTGATGATCGTCGCGTGGTGCGGCGTGCCGTATTTCGGGTGGACGGCCGACAGCCATGGCCACAACAGCCCGTCGCGGGACATCGCGTAGAACACGCGGATCTGTCCGATCAACATCACGATCAGGACGCTCGTGATGCCCGCCACTGCGCCCGTGGCGACGAGCGCTCCGCCCCAGCGGATGCCCACGGAATTCAGGGCCTCCGCCACGGGCGCCTTCACGTGAATCTGCGTGTACGGCACGATCCCCGTGAGGACCGCAGCCACGACCACGTACAGCAGCGTGCAGATACCCAATGAGGCGATCAGCGCGATGGGGACGTCGCGTTGAGGGTTGCGCGCCTCCTCGGCCGTCGTGGACACGGCATCAAACCCGATGTACGCGAAGAAAATGACCGCGGCCGCAGCTCCCACGCCCGCAAATCCGTTTGGCATGAAGGGAGACCAGTTGGCCGGGTCCACGGCGAACGCGCCCACGCCGATGAAAAACAAGACCACCGCGAGCTTGACCGCAACGATCACGCTGGTCACGCGCGCGCTTTCCTTGACGCCGATCACAAGCAACCCGGTCAGCGCTAGCACGATGAGCACCGCCGGCAAGTTGACGATGCCGCCGTCGACGCCCGGCGGGTTGACGAGCTCCGTGGGGAGATGAATGCCCATGCGCTCGAGGATGCTCACCAGATAGCCCGACCATCCGATGGACACCGCCACGCACGCGACGCCGTACTCGAGCACCAGATTCCAGCCCGTGATCCAGGCGAGAAATTCTCCGAGACTCGCATAGGAATAGGTGTAGGCCGATCCGGCCACCGGGATCATCGACGCGAATTCGGCGTAGCAGAGCGCCGCCAGGACGCAGGCCGCACCCGACATGATAAAGGAGAGGACCAGCCCGGGACCGGCTCCCGGCCGCGTTCCGTCGCCGACGGCCGCCGTGCCGACCAGCACAAAAATGCCCGTGCC
Organism: Nitrospirota bacterium; assembly: GCA_005877815.1. GTDB lineage: Bacteria > Nitrospirota > Nitrospiria > Nitrospirales > NS-4 > NS-4. The sequence continues at coordinate 14,527 of VBOG01000175.1, read as the reverse complement.
GATGATCGCGCCGATGCCGAGTGCCGTCAGGTCGAATGCCGTCAGCGTGCGCTTGAGCTTATGGGGCTGGGCATCACAATCGCTGATGATTTGATCGACGGATTTTGTGCGGAACGCCTGATGCACGCGTCAGGCCTCGGTGCCGGGCCGGCGCGCGCGCCCGGACCCCCCGCGCGCGGCGCTCACCAAAGCCGAGAACAGCGCGCGGTGCGCCGGATGGCTTCGGTACAGATATTCGGGATGCCACTGGACGCCGATAAAGAAGCGTCGGGTAGGATCTTCCACGCCCTCGATCACCCCATCAGGCGCGACCGCATTGACCGTCAGCGATCGCGGGACCGCCTTGACCGATTGGTGGTGGGAACTGTTCACGTCGATGGCGCGTCGTCCGACAATTCGGTGCAGGCGCGAGCCACGTTCTACGGCCACGGAATGGGCCATCTCGGTGGCCGGTCCTGTCATGCGGTGGGGAAGCGCCTTGTTCACTTGCCGGCCGATGTCCTGCACCAATGTCCCGCCGAGCGCCACATTCATGAGCTGCATCCCGCCGCAGATTCCCAACACCGGCAGGTTGCGCTTGCGCGCTTCGCCGACGAGGCTGAACTCGGAATCCGTGCGTTCCCGGCTCATCACTTCAAACGCGAATTTTTTTCGCTCGCCGTACCGTCGAGGATCGATGTCCGGTCCGCTGCCGATCAGGAGCAGGCCGTCGAGCCGGTCCAGCAGTGACCGGCAAGAGGCGGCGCCGGTGACAATCGGCAGAATCAACGGCAGGCCTCCGGCGGCTTCCACCGCGGCGATATATCGTTGGCGGACAAAGAGGGTCGCCCCCGCTCTACCCGATGTGTTTCCGGGCTCGGCATTAAAGTCGGGAGCAATCCCGATGACGGGCTTCGACATGCGGCTCGATGATTCCGGGAAGACTCAGCGGACAGTCTCGGGAGGAACACCGGTGAACCGGATGTCCCGCTTGCCGCGGAGCTGGTCCGGCGTGATGACGTAATCACCGGGAATCGTCGTGTACCAGACCTGATCGGCCGCCTTCTTGTTGAAACCTGAGAAGAGGTACGTGAAGCCGCCAACGATGCCGCCGAGGACCGCGGTCACTACTTTCGCCGTCCCATACGGCACCGAGACCAGAAAACTGGCGACACCCAAGCCGATGTCAGTCGCTGTATTGGGGTTTCTCGGTCCTCCTTCTTCGTCGGCCCACGCGGCGGGAGAGACACAGAGACTTAGGGCGAGAATCAGCACCAAGACTCGTATCGCGCTGCTGTTCATTAAGACCTCCTTTTCACACGTGACAAACGGACGTACAACCTACGGTCCTTTATATACAATATCCCTCGACGATTCAAGGCGAGAATCGGGTGGCGACGGCGAGGATCGCCTCATTCGGAATCCGCAGCTTCCCGCGGCGTTCAAAGCGGGTCACGGCCTGTATCACATCCGTTTGAACCGCGCGGCGGACGGTCGGCGAAATCTTCGCCAACGCCCGCTTCATGCATGGTCCCTGCTTCATGGATGTCCAAAAGTCTTCGGGTCCGTCGAAGACCCATTCCACCGACATGCGTTCGCTCCGCACATGACGAAAGCCTGCGCCCCGCAGCGCGCGCTCGAGCGCGCCCGCCTTCCCGAAGCGGAAGAAATCCGGCGCATCGGCGGACGGCACGAATGCATCATGTTTCGCGAGTACTTTGCGGACGATCCCCATCGTATTGACCTTTTGCTGCGAGCTCCATACGGCCACGGCAATGATCCCGCCGGGAACCAGGACTCGGTACATCTCGGAGAGCGCGCGCTCCGCATCCGGCATGAGCATGAGGCCAAATCGTGAGAGCACGCGATCGAATGTCATGTCCTGTAATGTCAATCGCTCGGCGTCCATCCGGCGGAACTGCACATTGCGCGCGCCGGATCTCTTCGCTCGCGCGCGGGCAATCCCGAGCATCGTGGCTGAGAAATCCACGCCCAGCACGAATCCCGATCGTCCCACTTTTCGCGCAACCGTTAATGCGGGTTCCCCGGGACCGGTCGCCACATCGAGAACCCACAGGCCCTTCCGTACAGTCGCCAACTCAACGAGCCGCTTGCCATACGGCCGGAATTCCGGCAGCGCAACCTTCGTATAGCGCTTGGCAAAACTGTTCCAGCCGGCCCGTTCATTTTTCTTGTAGGCTGCGCCGTTCTTTCCCAATCGAGCCATCCTTTTACACGTCCAATTCGGCCAAGATCGCATGCCGAATGCCATCCCTTTGGGTTTGCACCTCGTCATTCAGCTCCTGCGTGAAGGCCCCGACCCCGATGGTTTGGTTCTCTTGATTGACGCCTCGGGCAATCGCGAGATCGAGCTTCAGGCGGCAGACCTGTTGCGTGAAAAGATCCTTGGCCCGCTGTTCATAGTCCGCGAAGACCTCCGGCTCGACCTTGGCGCGGATCATCTCCACCAGTTCGCCCAATTGGCCTCGCTCTGCGGCCTCGTCGAGCTGGCGCTGCGCGACCTCTACGGTGACCTGCACGCCGCCCTTCCAGCTTCGTTTTTTTACGTTGAAGACACAGATGAGAATGCCGGAACGCCCCGGGGCATCGTCGGGGCCAAAGAAAAAGGTGATGCGGAAATCCTCGGACATGCGCGCACAGGGTACGGGGAAATGAACGACGCTGGCAAGATCTTTTCAGCGTAGACTATACTGCCTCGTTGCATTCGCGCGGGTGACGCCGCATGGGACCCGAGCGGAGCGGAAGAACGTACAGCCGAGTCTGCGGGGCCTCGACGGCGAAACGATCTGAGCACGTTCGGGAGATGCGGCGTCAGGACCCGCGCAAAGAGCACATGGGTCACGAAAACTCACAATGACCGATCGCATATCATCAATCCAGCAAGCGCTCCGCGAGGCCGGACTCGACGGCTGGCTATTCTATGATTTCCGCGGCAGCGACCCTCTGGCCGCGCGCATCTTGAAGATAGACCCGGCTCGTCACATGACGCGACGGTGGTATTATCTGATTCCCGCCCGCGGGACTGCGATCAAGATCCTCCATAAGATCGAACCGCATTCGTTGGATGATGTGCCGGGTGAGACCCACCTCTACCTGTCGTGGCAGGAGCAGCACGAGCATCTTCGTCAAGCACTTGCCACGATTGCAAGGTCTCCTCGGGGTCCGGGGGCATCGGAGTCCGCTTCGGACGCACGGGCTCCCGCTAAGGTGGCCATGCAGTATTCGCCCATGAACGCGGTCCCTTATGTGTCTCGTGTCGACGCCGGCACACTCGAGTTGGTGCGTTCGCTCGGCGCGGAAGTCGTGACCTCCGCCGATCTGGTTCAGCGTTTTGAAGCCGTGTGGACTGCCGATCAGTATGCCTCGCATTGCGAAGCTGCTTCGGCGCTCCGACAGATCGTCGACGAAGTCTTTGCCGGCATTGGGCGTGACATTCGGAAGGGACATACCGTGACCGAGCGCGACGTTCAGAAAAACATCTTGGCCGGCATCGAGCACCGCGGCATGTTCACCTATTCACCGCCGATCGTCGCCGTCAACGCACATGCGGCAGACCCGCATTACTCGCCGCCTGTGGAAGGGTCATCTATTCTACAGCGCGGCGATCTCGTGCTGATTGATTTGTGGGCGAAGAACAAGACTCCCGGTAGCATGTACGGCGACATCACGTGGACAGGATTCATCGGCGACCAGGTGCCGGCCCGCCAGGCCGAAGTCTTTGCCATCGTCGCGGCCGCCCGCGATGCCGCCGTGCTTTTCGTCAGAGAGGAAGTGTCGTCGGGAAGGTTCCCCCGCGGCGGTGACGTGGATGATGTGTGTCGCAATGTGATCCGAAAAGCCGGCTACGCCGACAGGTTCATTCACCGCACAGGCCATTCCATCGGCGAGGAGGTGCATGGCAACGGCGCGAATATCGACAACCTCGAAACCAACGACGCGCGCCGATTGCTTCCGCGTACCTGCTTCTCGATCGAGCCCGGCATCTACTTGCCCGGCGAGTTTGGCATCCGAAGCGAGGTGGACGTCTATCTCACCGAGCGCGAAGCCATCGTCACCGGCCTCCCCATCCAAACCGAAATCGTCCCGATCCTGGCCTGAGCTTTTTCCTCCAAACAGCTTTCAACCGAGCCAGTAGATTGACCCGTTGCATGAGAACGGGTGGCGTAGCGGGCGCCATGAGATCGGCTTGAGTTCTGAGCAGCCGGGCGCAAGGGCTGCTGAGCGACAGGACCCGTTCCAAGGAGCAACGGGTTCCCCGGCTGCTGAGCGACATTTGCACTTTCTGTTGGTCCACGCTTCCTTGACACTTCTTGTGAGCGGCGGGTAGAGTAATCGTATGTTTGGATCAATGGGCATTACAGAACTCGTCCTGATTCTGGTCATCGTCCTGATCGTTTTCGGGGCCGGAAAATTGCCGAAAATCGGCGAAGGTCTCGGCAAGGCGCTCAAGGGCTTTAAGAAAGAAGTCCATGAGGCTGAGGTCATGCAGCCATCACCGGAACAGAGTCAGGCGGTGGACGCCCAGGTCGTTCCGAAGGCCCAGCCGGCTCAACCTGCGGCGCCATCGGGATCGCCGACGCCGGCCACTCCTGCGTCTTCCGCGCCGACGGGACCTCCGCCGGTTCCTCCGCAGATGGGACCGATGGCCACTCCAGGAACCACTGCGTACATGGTCGCCCAGCAGGCTTGGAAGCCTGTGACACCTCCGCCGGTCGCTCCGCCCGCGCCTGCAGCGGGCAGCCCCACTGCGACACCGGGAGGCGTCACGCAAGAGCCGGCCTTTAAAGCAGTCGTCAATAAGTCCGCGGTCCAGCGCGTCATGGCAAAACAAGCCGCCATGAAGACAAAGGATGACGCACCGCCTGCGCCGCCGCAGGACAAACAGGCATTAGAGGCCGCCGGTATGGCTCCTGACGCAAAAGCGCCCGGCATTCCTGCCACCAACAAACCTCCTTCTGCTCCCGCAGGCAAAACTCCGAGCCCTCAGGACCTGCAGTCCATCGGCTCGGGCATCGGCGATGCGCTCCGGACATTCCGCGAAGCGGCCAACGATGTGCGCCGCGCCGTTGATCCTCAGATGCACACGATCAAAGCCGAGATGGAAGCCGCGCAAAAGGAACTGCAAGCTTCCATTGATTATGTGAAGGAAAGCCCCAAGATCGAAGAGCCTCCCAAATAGGCCTTCGCAGGTGCCGAAGGTCCGACGTTTCCCTCATTCCGCGGTCCTTATCCTCGCCACCCTCACGCTTTGCGCTTGCGTGATGTCCACCGATCACACCGATCCCACTGCTGAAAAAGTCCTGCCGAAGCTATTGGCGGTGTTGAAAGACCCGGACCCGCCTCTCCGACAGGTCGCCGCCCAGTCGCTCGGGAAGATCGCGCGCCAGGAAGCCGTCCCTGCCCTCACTGAGGCCTTGCAAGATCCGGTTCCGAGCGTGCGCGCACAGGCCGCCTGGGCCCTGGGAATGATCGGGGAAAAGAGCGCCGCCGGCGATCATCCGCAATTGGCCTCATTGCTGTTCGACTCGGACGCTGCCGTCAGGCAGGCAGCCGCCACCGCGCTCGGTCAAACCGGCGCGACCCCAGCCGCGTTGGAGCGGCTGGAGAAGCGGCTGCTCGAACCTGGTGTGTCCAGCGACACAAAACGCCTTGGCGCCGCGGCGCTCGGCGCGATGGAAGCCCGCTACAGTGTGGGCTTCCTCATCAAACTGCTGAAAGATCCGGACGCGACCGTCCGCCGCTCCGCGGTCGCCGCCCTGGCGGAAATCGGCGATCAGCAGGCACTCGCTCCGATCAGCATGCTTTTGCTGACGGATCCTGATCCTCAAGCCCGCATCGAAGCGGCATTCCGCCTCAGCAAGTTCGGCGGGACCGCGGCGCTGCCCGCGCTGGCCGGCGCCCTGAAGGATCGGGACGCCAACGTGCGCCGGCTGGCGGAAGCCGGACTGAAGGAGGCCGACACAGAGAAATGAACAGAACGGTTTCCAAAGCGAAACGAATTCTCGGCGTGGATATCGATAATGTTCTGGCCGAATCGGATGCCTGCCTGCGGACCATGATCAGACAGCGTTTTCAGATCGCGCTGGACGAGAAAGATATCACCCAGTATGACTACGGCGCATACGGCGTGACCGAGGAACAGCTCGTGGAGGTCTTCAATCTGTTCAATACCGACACGTGCCGGACATTGAAATTGATTGCCGGGGCGAAGGCCGCCTTATCCCGGCTCACCGCCCGCTATGAGATTGCGCTGGTCACCAGCCGCAACCCCGCCTCGAAGGAGAGTACGGAATACTGGCTCAAGAAAAAAAGCCTGCCCTACGATCAACTCCATTTCAATGATGAGAAGCACGCGCTCGGCATCCCGTACTATGCCTTTGTCGAAGATCGGCACGAGCACGCGCACCGGATCGCCTCGACCGGCGCGACCGTCTATCTCATGACCCGTCCATGGAACGCCATGCCCCTTGCCCACCCCAATGTCCACCGCGTCGCATCCTGGAAAGAGATCCTTCGGCATCTATTATGATCAAAACGGCCTAAAGAGAAACTAGTATGATATATTGCTAAATACCAAATGCGCATTCGGCGTAAGCCTGTTTTCGCAGCTTGTCTCGTTGCACTTCTTTGCAGCACCGCGATGCTCCTACAGATCGCGCATGGCGAAGAGCCTCACACCCCGTTAGCCGGACAGGAACACCGTACTGAAATGTCGGGGCAGGACGTGTTTGTTCCTGCGCGCGATCGCCGACATGTGACGGCCGTGAATTTTGGCTTGCAATGGTTGCCGCATGGTCCGACTCCCTACGAGGTTCTGCCTTTCGGTGCCCTGTTTGTCTGGCGCAGCTCCTACGATGACACAGAGCGATTCCGCGGCACCTTTTCGGGGCTGGTCAACGATGTGAAATACAATATCGGCTTGCCGTCAATGAGGGGTGTGGAGCTCGTCCTGACGCTGGAGAGCCTCGTGATCCCTTTCGGACGGTCGGAATATGTCGAAGGCCGGCGCATCACACAGGTGGACCTTCAATGGAACCACATTCACGGCGGCGTTGGGATCGGGTATCGAAGACTTCTCCCGCCCGGACATCAAGACAGTGCCCTGGAAGTGGCATTGACCTATGAACCGGGCTTCATCTGGTTCAAACGCAGCTCCGGAACGGCGGCAAACTTCATCGTTCCCAATGATACCTACGAGGGCCGCGTTCATTTCCGTTTGCGTACCGACGTGCTCGATCGAAATCTCATGGAGCTGGCGCATCGAGGGTTCTCGGCGGGCGGCGATGTGCTGTATGGACAGCGCGCGCGGTGGCGGGAATGGGGAGCCGCTGCCTTTAATGCATTGGGCGGCGCGCAAGAGAAGAACTATCTTACGGCCACGGTGTACGGTGTCGCTGCAGGCGGGGTACCATTCGTTGAAAGTGAGCGGCACAGATTAATCTCAAGCGTCTACGGCGGACTTGGGCAAGACCTCGATCGTTTCTCCGCATTTCGTTTGCCCGGCCGGCCGACCGGATATGAATGGGAGGCGCTCTCGCTGCCCATCATGCCAGCCGTGGCATTCAATGAACTGTTTCCGCGGCGCTACGGCATCGTGGATTTGACGTACCGTTATGAGGCCCTGTTCTTCCTGTACCCCTATCTTCGCGGCACGTGGGGCATCGTCGAACGGCCGCGGTTCGGGCCCAACGGAACGATTCGAAATGAAATGGGGTCGCTGCCGGCGTTGGGCGGCGGGGTCGTCAGCGGAGCGCCGTGGAAGTCGCAAGTCGAAATCAATTACAGCTATAACTTCGGCATCTTCCGCGATCACGAGGGCCAACCGACGCGCGGAGGCAACGGGATCTTTATCTTCTGGTCCAAACTGCTGTGATGTTCTAGGAGGTCCTTCCCTGAAACCGTTAGCGCGGGTGGCGCGTGGCGGGCGCCCTGAGCCCGGCGCGAGTAAGTCCGCGCGAGGCTTTGCGACGAGCAACCGGATTAACCCGTTGCAGTCGCGCGGGTGGTGCCGCATGGGACCCAGGCGGAGCGGAGTGGCGTACAGCCGAGTCTGCGGGGCTGCGACGGCGAAGCGCCGCGAGCACGTCTGGGTGATGCGGCGACAGGACCCGCGCAAAGAGCAATGGGTTCCCCGGCTGCTGAGCGACAGGACCCGCGCACAGTATACTGCTCATCGAGACTCGCGAGCCAAATACGTTACAATGACGGGCCGTGCGCATCATCGCCCACATTGATATGGACGCGTTCTACGCTTCCATAGAGGAGCGGGACACGCCGCGATTTCATGGTCTGCCGCTGGCCGTCGGCGCCGACCCGGACGGCGGCAAAGGCCGCGGCGTCGTGACCACCGCCAACTATAAAGCGCGGGAATACGGCATTCATTCGGCCATGCCGATTTCCAAAGCCTGGCAACTGTCGGAGAGCGCCAAGCGACAGGGCAAGCCACCGGTGGTGTTCGTGCACACCGAGATGGCGAAGTATCGAGCGGTCTCCGCGAAGATCATGGGCGTCATCCGGCGCTTCACGCCGATCGTGGAGGAGGCCGGCATTGATGAAGCGTATTCTGATGTCAGTCTTGCAGGCTCCTGGGACAAAGCAGAAGAAGTCTGCCGGGACATCAAACGGGAAATCCTCGCGCAGGAGCGGCTCACCTGCTCCTTTGGAATCGGCCCCAATAAACTGATCGCCAAGATTGCCTCCAATCACCACAAGCCGGATGGTCTGACGGTCGTCCGCCAGGAGCAGTCGGAGGCGTTTCTCGCGCCGCTTCCGATCCGCGTCATTCCCGGCATCGGACCCAAGACCGAAGAAGAGCTGGCCAGACTCCGGATCAGGCGGGTGGAGGACTTGAAGCAGTATTCGCACGTCGAATTGAAACAAATGCTCGGCAACTACGGGCTGGAGCTCTACGAGAAGATCCGCGGCCGGGATAACTCGCCGATTGAACAATTCTACGAGGTCAAGTCCATCAGCGAACAGGAAACGTTCGAGGAGGATACCTGCGATTCCACGTTCATCGGCGAGCGCCTCAAGGAGATGTGCGAGAGCGTCATGCGCCGGATGGCGACGGAAGGATTTGTCGGGTTTCGGACGGCCGGCGTGACGGTCCGTTTCGCTGATTTCGAAACGAAATCCCGGTCGCATTCGCTTGGTATGCCGGGGAATTCGGCCGCGACGCTGCATGTGGAGGCGTTGAAGCTCTTGCTGCCGTTCTTGGACGGCCGCGAGAATCCTCGTCGCAAAATGATCCGCCTGATCGGTGTGAAGATCGAGAAATTGCAGCCGGAAGCCGACGAGACTCCCAGCCTTTTTTAGGAAGTGCTAGGCGGACTTGCCGGCTTTTTCAGGGTCCTTGATCAGCAGCGGCGGCGACTTGCCCTCCGTCACGTCCTCGGTGATCACGCATTCGCGGATCTCGCGTTGCGACGGGATTTCGTACATCACGTCCAGCATGACCGCTTCGAGAATCGAGCGCAGGCCCCGCGCGCCGGTTTTTTGTTTGTGCGCTTTCCGTGCCACCGCGACGATCGCATTGTCCGTGAACCGCAGCTTCACTTTGTCGAACGCCAGCAGTTTCTCATACTGCTTGATCAGCGCATTCTTCGGCTCGGTCATGATGCGGATCAGCGCCTTCTCGTCGAGCTCATCCAGGGTCGCGCAGATCGGGAGCCGGCCGACGAATTCTGGTATCAGGCCGTACTTGAGCAGGTCTTCCGGCTGCACCTGTGACAGGAGATGGCCCGTCCGCCGCTCGTGTTTGCCCTTGAGCTCGGCCCCGAACCCGATGCACTTCTGGTTGAGGCGCTGCTCGACGATGGTGTCCAACCCGACGAACGCCCCCCCGCAGATGAAGAGGATGTTGCTCGTGTCCACCCGGATGAATTCCTGATGCGGGTGCTTGCGGCCGCCCTGCGGCGGCACGTTCGCGACCGTGCCTTCGATCAGCTTCAAGAGCGCCTGCTGCACGCCCTCACCGGACACGTCGCGCGTGATGGAGGGGCTGTCGCTCTTCCGGCTGATCTTGTCGATCTCGTCGATATAGACGATGCCGCGTTCCGTCCGCTCCACGTCGTAGTCGGCGACCTGGAGGAGTTTGAGGATGATGTTCTCCACGTCCTCGCCGACATAGCCGGCCTCCGTGAGCGTCGTGGCGTCGGCAATCGTGAACGGCACATCGAGAATGCGGGCGAGCGTCTGGGCGAGTAGGGTCTTCCCGGTGCCGGTCGGGCCCATCAGAAGGATGTTGCCCTTCTGGAGCTCGACCTCGTCCAGCGCATTGGCCGAGATCCGCTTGTAATGGTTGTGAACCGCGACCGACAGCACCTTTTTTGCGCGCTCCTGGCCAATGACGTACTGATCCAGGGTCCGCATGATTTCCTTCGGCTTCGGCAGTTTGGAGGAGAGCGTCTCCTGCCGGCCCTCCATGTCCTCCGCGATGATGTCGTTGCAGAGGTCCACGCACTCATCGCAGATGTAAACGGTGGGTCCCGCGATCAGTTTTCGGACCTCTTCGCGGCCCTTGCCGCAGAAGGAACATCGTAACTGGGCATCGGCTTTCTCTTGTTTTGCCATCAGGCCCCCTTACTTGCCGTCCTTGTCCTTCTCGCCGTCGACTTTGATGCCTTTGATGTCTTTGACCGGCCGCAGTTCTTTCGGCGCCCGGACGATCACCTCATCGATCAAGCCGTAGATCTTCGCTTCTTCCGCCGACAGGAACATGTCGCGCTCCGAATCCCGGTGGACCTTGTCCAGCGTTTGCCCGGTGTGCCTTGCCAACACCTCATCCAACCGCCTGCGGATCTTGATGATCTCCTCGGCCTGGATGCCGATGTCGGTCGCCTGCCCCTGAAATCCGCCGCTGGGCTGATGGATCATCACCCGCACGTTCGGAAGCGCATACCGTTTGCCTTTCGTCCCGGCCGCCAGAAGAATGGATCCCATGCTCGCCGCCTGGCCCACGCAGATCGTGGCGATGGACGGCTTGACATATTGCATCGTGTCGTAGATCGCCAGCCCCGCCGTGACCAACCCGCCCGGCGAATTGATGTACAGATTGATGTCCTTCTCGGGATCTTCGGCCTCGAGGAAGAGCAGCTGCGCGATCAGCAGGTTCGCCACGTTGTCGTCAATGGCCGTGCCGATGAAGATGATGCGGTCCTTCAGCAGGCGGGAATAAATGTCATACGCGCGCTCGCCGCGGTTCGTCTGTTCGATGACCATGGGAATGAGCATTTGCGACGTTTCTTTCATGGGTGGCTCACAATCTCCTCACATCCGATCCATTACATTTGGATAATCGCTTTTTGATACACGAATTGCAAGGCTTTGTCGGCGAGAATCCGCGACTTGAAATCATCCACGGTCTCGCGGCCTCCGCTCGCGAGAATCTTCATCACCTCGGCGGGATCGATCTTCAACCCGCGCGCCATCATCCGGCATTCCTGTTCGACGTCCGCCTCGATGACCGTGATGCCTTCTTTCTCTGCGATGGCGTCCAGGACCAGACCGAGCTTCACGCGTTCCTTCGCCTTGGGCAGAAACTCCTCCCGCAGTTTTCGCGTGTCGAGCGGGGCCTGGCCCGGTGCTTCCGCCCACGTCATGCGGCGCTGCTGCTCCTGCGCGCCGCGGATCATGGCCTCCAGTTCCCGCTGAACCAGGGACTCCGGGACGTCGAAATGATGGAGGTCCACCAGGCGTTTCATGCAGGCGTCCTTATATGTTTCTTCCACGTCGCGCTGCAGGCCCTGCTCCAACTGTGCCTTCACTTTTTCGCGAAGCTCGTCCAATGTCTTGTAATCCCCAAGGTCCTTGGCGAACTCGTCGTCCAGTTCAGGCAAGACCCGTGTCTTCACCTCCTGGACCTGCGCGCGGATCGTCACGGTTTTGCCGGCGAGACGGGCGTCCGCGTATTCGGCCGGATAGTCCTGCGGCACGTCCACGACATCGCCCTTCTTTTTGCCGAGCAACGCCTCGTCCAAGGCCACGCCGAGCACCGGCGTCTTGTCCCCGACCCGCACGAGATGATTTTCGGGCGCCGCACCGGAGACCGGCGTCGAACCTTCCAGCATCTCGACATGCAGCTGCGCATAATCATCTTCCGCCATCCCACGGTCCGCCATGAGGATTTCGATCTGGGCATGCTGCTGGCGAATCACCTGCATCGCCTTGTCGAGTTCCTCGTCTGTGATGGATCGTTTGTCCTGCTTGAGCGTGATGCCTTTGTACTCACGAAGCTCGAAGGTCGGCTTGATCTCCACCGTGGTGGTAAACACGAGCGGCAAGCCCTTCTTGATCTTGATGCGTTCGAGCGGCGGGATGTCGACAGAGACCGGCGTGAAGCCGGCCTCCTTCATCGCGCGCTGATAATAATCCGGAATGATGGAGCGGAGAACATCCTCCTCGACGCTCTTGGCGTACCGCTGTTCCAGCAATGACCGCGGCGCCCGGCCCGGCCGAAATCCCGGGATCCGGACCTGCCGATTGAGGTCGGCGTAGGCTTCCTCGAAGCGCTTCGTCACATCGTCGGCGGGCACTTCTATCTTTACGGCCCGCTGGACGGGGCCCAATTCGGTCACTTCTAATTTCATGGGTGTAAAAACCTGGAGGGCATGGCCATTGGTGCGAGAGGAGGGATTTGAACCCCCACGGTTACCCACGAGATCCTAAGTCTCGCGCGTCTGCCAGTTCCGCCACTCTCGCAGAAAAGACAGGAAGGCACTCGGTTTTCTAACGTATCGCCGGTTTGAAAGTCAAGGCAATCGGCGCTCACTGCCGTCATCATAGCACAAAGTCTTGCTCGTAGACTTCATACGAAGTCTTGTGCATGCCCAATCGGCCGTACGTCGCCTGCGCGGCGGCGTTGTCCTTTTCGACATACAGCCTGACCCCGCAGACATCGTCCCGCGATCGCGCGTCAGCGATGACATGCGCGTGCATGGCACGATAGACGCCCTGCCGGCGCGCCGGCGGCGCGACGTAGACACTTTGAATCCACCAGAAGACGCCGTGACGCCAGTCGCTCCATTCATAGGTGAGGAGCAACTGGCCGACAACCTCCGGGCCGAGTTCGGCCACCAGATAGTAGCCCCGGTCCTTGGACTCAAGCACTGCCAGTGTCCCTTTCCGCAGCCGGACCTCATCGAGCGTGCGGCCTTCGGTTTCCTTCGCCATGGCCGCGCTGAAACCGACGATGAGTTCCACATCAGCGAGCGTCGCCGGCCGGATGGTGATTTTCGGACTCACGGCGTCGCCGGCTTGGCGCCCGAGACGGGCTCGACCTTGAATCGCACCAGCGTCAGCAAGCTCAGGTCGTTGACCATCTCCCCATAATGAATCTCGACCCGGTACTTCCCCACCGGAAAGCCGCCCTTCGGCCTGTTCATCGTGAGATAGCCGCCTGTGTCGGAAAACTCAAAATGTGCACGGTCGGTATGCATCAACGTCCCATGGGGTTTGCCGTCCGCATCCTCGAGAATGAACCGGGCGATGAGTTCGAACATGTCGAAGGCTGACTGCTTCAACTCGATCACCACATAGATCTCCGGCACGTCGGACGGGAAGACCTCCGTGGGACCGATGGGTTTGATCATATGGATGCCGGCCCGCCCCGAATCAAACTCGGCACCCCGCGCCGTGACCAGACGCGCGAACAGTCCTCCGCCCTTCTCACCGACCGGGTTCACCAGCGGCACGCGGTTGGTGGGAAGCTCGGAGGCCAGCGCCGGCCCCATTCCGGCATGCACCGACAGCGCGATGAGGACCACGAGGAGGGACGCGCGATCCGAGATCCGTGGGCTCATCGTTCCCGCTCTCCTTGCCGCAGCGCCCCGCCGTTCAGTGCCGATGCCAGCTCCTTCTCCACGGCGTCCCGCAATGCGTCGAGGCTCTGCAGTCCTCCGAGATATCGCCCGTTGATGAAGAACGTCGGCGTGCCGGTCAGCCCGATTCGCTGCGCCTCCATCGCGTCTTTGGCGACCGCCGCAGCAGCGCGGCCGCTCCGCAGGCATGCGGCAAAATCCTCCGTATTCAATTGTACGCGTTCGGCGATCTTCACATATGCCGGTGCGCTCAGTTCCGGGGCTTGCCCGAACAGGGCATCATGGTATGCCCAAAACTGTCCCTGTTCGTGCGCGCATTGAGCCGCTTCGGCCGCCGGCCGCGCCTGGGGATGCGCGGCGAGCGGAAAATCGCGGTAGACGAACCGGACCTGTTCCGGGTACAGCCGGCGCAGTTCCTTCAACGCGGGCACGCTCTCTTTGCAGACCGGGCACTCGAAATCGGCGAGCTCGACCACCGTCACCGGCGCGCGCTCAGGCCCCAGCTCCGGATCGTCGCCCGCGGTCAGTTCGATGCGGGGCGGCTCCGGGGGACGCAGATCGATGGAGACATTCGCCTCACGCGAGAGGCGCTCGAGCAGCCGCTGGAGCGCAAGACTGGCCCGTTCCCGTACTAGGGCAATCTTAATGTCCTGCTTCGCACGTTCCTCGGACATCTACTCGGGCGCAACGGACGCCGGTCGACTCTGCCG
>VBOG01000174.1 GCA_005877815.1 Nitrospirota bacterium | reverse complement strand
GGACGTCGCGGCGTATAGCGAGCGGGTCATGGGTCCCGCACATGTGTGCAATGTCGTGGATCAGGCCGTGAAGACCTCACTCGCACGCCGGGCAGTGTCCCATATCACGATTCCCAAAGACATTCAGGACTGGACGCAGGACGGTCATCGCTCGACCACCAACATCCCTCAGCACAGCGGGGATCTCTTCGCGGAAGCGTTGCCCTTGCCGCCTCCCGCGCAGATCAGGCAAGCCGCCGACATCATCAATACGGGCGAGCGCGTGGCCATCCTTGCCGGCCGCGGTTGCTTGGACGCCCGCAACGAAGTGCTAGAACTCGCTGAAAAGGTCGGAGGGGTGATCATCAAGCCATTGCTCGGAAAAGCAGTGGTGCCCGACGACAATCCGTACACCACGGGCGGGATTGGACTGCTCGGCACGGCGCCCTCGCAGGAGACGCTCGAAGAGTGCGACACCTTGATCATTGCCGGCAGCAGCTTCCCGTACATTGAGTTCTATCCGAAGCCCGGGCAGGCACGGACCGTCCAGATTGACATTGATCCCGTCCGGATCGGCTTGCGCCATCCCGTCGAAGTGGGCTTGACCGGACGCTGCAGCGATGTGCTTCGGGCGCTGCTTCCGCTGATCCATCAGAAGACGGACCGCCGCTTCTTGAAGACGGCGCAAGAACGGATGCGGTCCTGGAACGACTTGATGGAAGAGCGCGGCACTCGCCCGGATATGCCGCTGAAGCCGCAGGTGGTCGCTCACGAGCTGAACCATCTTCTCGACGATGACGCGATCATCTGTTGCGATACCGGCAGCGTCACGACGTGGGCGGCTCGGCATATCCACATGCGCGGCACCATGCAGTTCTCGGTGTCCGGAACCCTCGCCTCCATGGCAAATGGTTTGCCGTACAGCATCGGCGCGGCGATCGCTTTTCCTGGGCGTCAGGTCATCTGCTTCGCGGGCGACGGCGGATTCTCGATGTTGATGGGCGAAATGGCGACCCTGGTCAAATACGAGCTGCCGGTGAAGGTCATCGTGCTCAAGAACAACGTGCTGGGCATGATCAAATGGGAACAGATGGCGTTCGAGGGCAATCCCCAATTCGGCGTGCAGCTACAGCCGATTGACTTTACCGCCTATGCGAGAGCGTGCGGCGCGGCCGGCTACACCGTCGACGAGCCTCAGAAAGTGGAAGCGGTGCTCCGTGAGGCGTTGGCGCATCCCGGCCCCGCGATCGTCGAAGCGGTCGTGGACCCGAATGAGCCGCCCTTACCAGGAAAAATCACGACGGAGCAGGCGTGGCAGTTTGCGAAATCGCTGGTCCGCGGCCAGCGCGACCGCTGGGACATCCTCAAGACCGTGGTCGAGAATAAAATCCGCGAGGTGATCTAATAGGCCCATACTGCTAGACCCACTGCGGGCGTTTCTGATTGATCATCATCCGTAACCGCGCATGCTGAAGCGGCCGGTTCGGGTCCCTCGTGTAGTGGTTGCGATCTTCTCCGAGCTCGACGTTTCCTAAGGACACGCTCACGTGTTGTTTGATGTGGGGAAATTTGGTCTGGATGGAGAGAGCCACGTGCTCCGTCGTGCCGTCGGTGATCGCCGCGCTCACATCTTTTTCATCGAGGAAGTCCACGGTCACTCGCTCATCCGGATCGATCCACTTTCTGATGATTTCATATTTCTCCGGGTTCTGTTTCTCGCGCCCTTCCGTCGATCTCTGTTCAGTATACCGGTCGCCACACATCCGGCGGTGCCATCGCCTTCCCTCCAAAAGACCTAGGGCACTGTTCTGCATTCGCACAGCGGCGGCCACGGGGGCCAAGCCCGTCTTGGCGGGCGAGGGGCTGGACGGGTGAGAAGGGTGGCGGATGCAATGGCAGCATTTTGGGTACTGCCCACGGTTCATTCCTTATTCAAACGACTCCGTTGGGGACTGGTCGGAGGAGGCCGATGGGGGGAAGCTGAAAGTGAAGGCTTGATGATCATCACGCCCACAACCAAGGAGGCGCGACATGTTGAATCCATTGGTGGCGATCATCGTTCTGACGTTGGTGATTCTGGGCATCAGCGTCTGGGCCATGGTCACGCAGGAGAGCGATCCCACGTTCTACAGCGAATCATCGGCGTCGTCGTGGGACACGCCGGACGAAACGGCGAAGCCGCTCGTGGAAAGAAAGATCGGAGCGTAAGAGCCCGGGCCGTTCTTTAAAAGCGTCTTCGGAAGGTGGTAGGCTACGGGTCGGAACAGCCGATCTGGAGGACGGGCCCGTGCTGCTGATGACGCCTACCGCGATTCAGCGATTGAAAGCGCTGGTGGCCGAGCATCCTGAGGATCCGGTGGTGCGGGTCACCCTCCGGGACTCAGACGACCACCGTCTCGTCTTCAACATCGCCCTCGAGTCGACTCCCCAGCCCGATGATGACATTCAGGACTGGGAGGGTCTCATGGTCGCCGTGGACAAGCACACGTCGGGAAGGATGGAAGGCGTCACGCTGGATTATTCCGACGCCGGCGGGTTCAAGTTCCTGCATCCCCCGCAGGATCTCAACGGCTTCCAGCGATTGAATATGAATTAGCGTTATTGCGGTCTGGCTTTCTTGGCTCGCTTGTGCCGCTTGCCTTTTCGCTGGCTCTTCTTGTCGGTCTTGGCCGCTGACTTTCCCTCGTCTCTTGCCACACTGTCCGGGTTGGGAGCAGGAGATGGCGGAGCGGTCTGGGCAAACGCGCCGGCGTTGAAGGTCAGACTCAACATGAGTATGAGCGCGACGGTCAACAGAGTCTTCATCGAATGGGTCTCCTTCGTTGGACGGAGCGATGATGATGTCGCATTATGCCAGAAATGAAGGGCTCGATGAAGTTCGGGCATTGTGACGTGGCCATCATTGGGGCGGGAGGGGCCGGCATGATGTGCGCCATCCAGGCCGGCAGGCGCGGCCGGTCGGTGGTGCTTCTCGAACACGCCCAGACCATCGGTAAAAAAATTCTGATCTCTGGCGGCGGACGCTGCAACTTTACAAACGTCCACACCCAGGCCGGCGCGTTTGTGTCGAACAACCCGCACTTTTGCACCTCAGCGCTCTCCCGCTTCCGCCCAGAGGACTTTATTCAAATGGTGCGGGACCACGGCATCGCCTTCCACGAAAAGAAGCTCGGACAATTGTTCTGTGACGGCTCGGCTCGGCAGATCGTAGATCTTCTTGTCGGCGAATGCGAAAAAGCCGGCGTGGTCTTTCATCTTGGCTGCCACGTGAGCGGAATTCATAAGGACCGTTACTTCACCCTGGACACCAACCAGGGCCGTTTCATCGCCGAATCGGTGGTGATCGCCACGGGCGGGCTGTCATTTCCTAAAATCGGCGCGAGTGGGTTCGGCCATGATCTGGCGAAGCAGTTCGGGCTGGCCGTGGTGCCGACTGCGCCGGCGCTTGTCGGACTGCGATTCGATGATGGCGACAGGCGCACCCTGAGCGGCCTTGCCGGCATCTCATTCGGTGCAGGAGTTGCGTGCGGAACCGCGTCTTTTCGCGAGGATGTCCTTTTCACCCATCACGGGCTGAGCGGCCCGGCCATTCTGCAAGCCTCCCTCTACTGGAGTCCCGGCGAACCGCTCTCCATGAAGATGCTTCCGGAGCTCGATATCGCGGCATGGCTGTCGGCAAAGCAGAAAGAGGGCGGTCGGGCCGAGACGAAAACGATTCTTGCGGAACGACTGCCCAAGCGCCTGGCCGAGCGATTCTGTGAGCGCTCTAAGATCGCAGGGCCGCTCGCCGGCGTCCCTATCAAAAAACTTCAGGCCTTCTGCCGGCAGCTTGAGCGCTGGACATTTACGCCGGGCGGCACGGAGGGATATGGAAAGGCCGAAGTCACGCGAGGCGGCGTGGATACGGCAGAGCTCTCGTCCAAGACCATGGAGGCCCATCAGGTGGCGGGACTGTTCTTCGTCGGAGAGGTCGTGGACGTGACAGGTCAGCTGGGCGGGTATAACTTTCAATGGGCGTGGGCATCGGGGGCCGCAGCCGGCCAATACGTGTAGTACAATAAGGCATGGGACTCCTGACCCGAGTGCTCGTGAATGCATTGGCCATTTTTCTCGTCGCGAATCTCGTGCCGGGAATCGAGATTCATGGCGTGGTGTCGGTCCTCGCCGCCGGATTGGTGCTGGGCGCCATCAATGCCGTGGTACGTCCCATCCTGCTGATCCTGACATTCCCGTTCACTCTCGTGACATTGGGCTTGTTTATTTTCGTCCTCAACGCCTTCTGCTTTTGGCTGACGTCGGTCTTCGTGCGGGGATTCGAGGTCTCCGGATTCTGGTCGGCGCTGTTCGGGGCGTTGCTAGTGAGTCTTGTCAGCTGGGTGCTGACCGCGTTCGTCAGCGACCGGGGGCATGTGGAGGTCATCACGTCTCGTTGATGACGATCAGCGCGTGAGCTTGGTTTTCCGTCTCTCCCGCAGGTCTTAACTGGTCATCTTCCGATCTCATCACGTATCATCGTTTTGACCGAGGGATAATCGGATGCGTGAACGTCGGTGGGAAAGCCGGGGCAAATTGACTTTCCGCGAGGTGTTGGCCCTAGGGGACCGCCTGGCCTTGCTCGGCTTGAACCCCGCGACCGCTAAAAAAGAGATCATCTCGTACATCGAAGAATGGACCGTCCCATTCGTTCATGACTTCAGCCGCTTGGATCCCTGGACCACGGAGGATGTGACGCTGGTTCATATTGCGGAAAAGTGGCACGGCGACTTTTTCCTGCTCACCGGAGGCTATCACACCGTGTACCTGAACCATCAGGCGACCGGCACCTACTGCTCGGTGAGCCATCCCTGGAAAATCCGTCGGGAATTGGCGACTCACTACCCCGGCGGCATGTTCTGGGTGGGATTTCGCCAGGCCCACGCCTTTGTTCGCGTCCGCCTCCACACTATCGAGGTGGTGCCGCCGGGCGAGACCCGGGAGGATGCGCGGCGCGCGCTCTGGCTGGAGGAACGGCGCCACGCGTTCGCTGAGGCCATCGAGGTTCTGAATCTCCCCATCGAATCACGGGAAGAGCATGACCGCCTCGTTCTCTCGACACCGGAGCGAAACGTGCCGTTCTTTTGTTCATGGCCCGACACATTCGGGCCGTGTCAATTCGAATATAATTCCTCCGATGTCTTCGAGTTTCTTGTGCCGTCCGGACGACTGGCCGCAACTTGGGCCGATGAACCGGTTACGGTCCGGGCATATCTCACCGGCTTCTCGCAATCCGCGCTGGAAGAATTTCATGCGGTGTTGCCTGGCGCTCGCCAGGCCTATCGCTGTTCGGCGCATTGCTCACTCGAGGAGATTCCGGACGTGCTGGCTGCCGTCGCTCCCTCGGGCCGGCTCTACGCGACGCTCTGTGAATTTCAGTCGCTCACCCTGTTGCCGAACGCGGAAGAGGCGTGGGGCATTGTGGGCATCGTCGGCGAGCAGGGCAGGTTTCAGATCGAAGTGCGGTTGAACCGGGCGCCGCTTCCGGAAGACGAACTGCCGGAATGGTTGGAGACATTGCTGGGTGTGCCGGTCGTCTACGCGCCGCTCTCGCCCTTTCCCTGAGGTCTGAGGACGGCCAAGAAGTAGGGATGTGAGCCGTCAGAGGCGCCGGTATACTGATGGGAGGCCTAAGTGATGCTCAGGATCTTCATGGCCATCGTTTTCACGTCTCAGGCGCTGTTGCTCTCCGCGTGCGTCGGAAACGTCATTCCCAAGGAACTTGAGAAACAGGTTGACCGCAGCATCTCCTTTGCGCAGATCAAGCAGAATCCGGATCAGTATCGAGGCCACCTCGTCGTGGTGGGAGGCGAAGTGCTCTCGATCAAGCGGTCCCCGGGGGGATTCCGCATCGAGGTGCTGCAGCTTCCGCTGGATGGTTCGCTGGAGCCAGCGCCTGACCGGATCTCCTCACAAGGAAGGTTTCTGGCCATCCCCGTCGAGAACATGGACCCGGCGACACTGCCACCTGGCAGTCGCATCACGGTGGTGGGGGATGTGAACGGAACCACCACGCTGCCTCTCGATGAAATCGAATATCCGTATCCGACGCTGGCGGTGAAACATCTCAAGCTGTGGGAACAGAGGCCGCCGTCGGCGGGGTTCGTGCCGATGTTTTCAATCGGCCTGGGGGCCATCTTCGTCCATTGATGGCGAGGTTCAGGTGAAGAGGCTCCCGCCCATGCGACGCGAGAAGCGTCACGGCCGTCTAAGCCCTCGTTGCTCCTTCCCACAAGTATTCGGTATCATCGGCCGATGTCGCTCGCGAACAATATCCGTGGCTGGCGTCTGTCCCGCCAACAGTCTGTGGCCGTTATCGCCGCAAAAGCCGGCATCCCACCCGACACGCTGGAGGCCATCGAGTCCGGCGAACAGGACCCTTCCGCGTCCATGGTCGAAGCGTTGGCATCTGCGATCGGAATTCCTGCCGCGTGGCTGTACAGCGATCCTAAACATCTCGAGCTGTTGATAGAGGATGATGAAGACCGCAACGCCGCGGTATCCGGCGGTCTCGATCCCGTGCGGGAGCGCGTGCTGCTGGGCGCGCGCGAGGACGTCGAGCTGTATGTGCTGCTGACCGCGATCTTGCAATCCGGAGAGCCCAAACTCCGTCTGGCCGCCGAGGCCAGCCTTCGAAGTCTCGCCAAGCAGGCCAAGCAGCCGACCGTCCCCTGGCAATCCCGCCCCCCGGGGCATTTCGAACCTCCCAGCGATTAAGACCTCTCGAGATGTCCCGTACTTCGTGGATCGCGGCTTTCGGTATTCTCGGAGTCCTCATACTCATTGGGTGGTCGTCGATTGCCTACGCCCAATCGTTGCCGTCACCGGAAACGCTGCAGGCGGTCACGGCCGATCTGTTCGCTGAGTTGGAGAAGCATCCGCTCGCTCGCGGAGAAGACATCAGCATTACGACGTTGCTCGAGAGCGTTGACCTCAGCGCGTTGCTCGTCCAGGTGCGCGGCGCGCTCCCGCCGCATTTCCACCGGCTCACCCAGGAAATTGTCTATCTGCTTAGGGGGCAGGGAGTATTTGAGCTCGGCATGGAGAAAGTCTCGGTCCAGGCAGGGGCGGTTTTGCGGGTGCCCGCCGGAATGGTCCACACCTTTACGGCGCAGGGCGGCACGGCGGTGTTTTTAGTTGTGACCACGCCACGGTGGGATATCCGAGACCGTTTTCCGGCTACGGAACTGTCGCGATGAACGCCCGGCAAAAATGAAGTAGTTCTTTCTGCAGAAAATTGCTACTCTATAGGCCCAGCTCCATGGGGACCGATACGTGAAGAAACCGCAAGCATTGCTCAAGGAACTTTCGCTCTTCTCCGAACTGACGAATTTCGAGTGCGACCATATCGCCTCTCTGTGCCGTCTCGTCGAGGGTAACGCGGGAGACCGGCTCATCGCCGAGGGCGAGCAGGTGCGGACTCTGTATTTCCTGGTGTCCGGTGAATTGTCGGTCACCAAGGGGCATGGCGCTGGGCAGAATGTGCTGATCGCCACAGTCGGGAAGGGAGCCGTGCTCGGCGAAATGGCGTTGCTCGAAAGACTCCCGGCCTCTGCAACGGTTGAAGCGACGGGACCCTTTCAGGCATTGGCCATCGAACTGAACGTCTTTACCCGGCTCATCGAAAATTCGCCGCTCCTGGGGTACAAGATCTTCAAGAAGATGGCCCAGATCACCAGCTACCGCCTGAGGATCGCATCCGGCCAGCTTGCCGAGTACAAGTCAGTCGCCCAGTCTCCCATCCCAGAGTCCACCGGTTAGCACCGGATAGTCGGACCATCGCAAGCCAACGTGCTGCAGGCTTTACCATGCCACCGGAGCAATGTGTGACGATGCCTGTGCTCTGGTGCTCCATCTCGTCCCATGGCTTTGGCCATGCGGCGCAAGTCGTCCCGGTGCTGAATGCATTAGGGCGCCTGGTGTCTGGGCTGACAGTCATTCTCCGCACGCATGTCTCGCCGTCGTTTTTCAGAAGCCGTCTGCACATTCCCTGGAGTCTGAGCGCTGCCGAGCAGGACGTCGGCTGCGTGCAGCAGGGGCCCTTGTACATCGATGCCCACGGGACATGGAGCGCCTATCGCCACTTTCATGAGGGGTGGAAGGCCAAGGTGGAAGCGGAGGCACAGGCCATCCGGGCGGTCAAGCCGGATCTGATCCTCTCCGACATCTCGTATCTTGCTGTCGAAGCCGGGACTCGTGCCGGCATCCCTTCGGTCGGATTCGGGTCGCTCTCGTGGGATCGCGTGCTGGAACTGTATCTCGAATCCGGACGTGGAGAACAGGTCGCGCTGCTCCAGCAAATCCGAGGGTCCTATGGGACGGCCGAATTGATGATCCGGCTTGCGCCAGGGTTGCCGATGACGGCGTTTCCAAGCGTAGTGGATGTGGGTCCCATTGCCGAGCTGGTGGCGCCTGATGTGGCCCGGTTGCGAGAGGCGATTGGCTTTCGCCCACCGGAACGAATCGTGCTGGTCGCCTTCGGCGGCATTCCCCTTGAAGCTCTGCCATTCGACGCCCTCGAGCATCTCGAGGGATACCGTTTCATCGTCTACGGGCCTGTGCCGGAGAACTGCGAGAGGGTCCGCTCCGCAGAATCCCTTCCGATGGCATTCAGGACTGTCCTGGCGTCGGCCGATATCATCATGACCAAGCCGGGGTATAGCACCATCGTCGAGGCTGTGGCCTATCGCACACCGGTCGTCTATGTCCGGCGATACAATTTTGCCGATGAAACCGTTTTGGTCGAGTATCTGAACCGCTATGGCGCGGGGATTGAACTCTCCGCCGACGATTTCGAAAAAGGGAACTGGCGCCAGGCCTTGAACACCGCCAGCGGGAAGAACATGGCGGCAACTCCTCCTGACAGCGGCACTGCTGAAGCGGCGGCTATCCTCGCATCTCGAATTTTACGCTGACCATTTTCACGCGCCGCTGGTTCAAACGAGCCATGCCTGTGGCTGCGTTCGATTCTGCCGTCAGGCTATCCTCTCGATAATTCAACCGATTCGTAACGGGTCCCTTGGCAGCGTAGATGCATACTCCATGTGATGAACGAAGAAGCCAACGAAGGAGGCACT
>VBOG01000173.1 GCA_005877815.1 Nitrospirota bacterium | reverse complement strand
TGGACCTGGACTGGAAGAAGCATGTGGAGATGGACTCCCGCTACCTGAGGCCTTCGGAGGTTGACGGGCTTGAGGCGGATGCTTCCAAAGCGCGTCGGAACCTCGGGTGGTCCCCCCGCGTGCGGTTCACTGACCTTGTGAAGATCATGGTGGACTGCGATCTCGAGCTCATGGGCTGCCGGCCGTTGGGAGAAGGTCATAAAGTCTTAACAGGCGTCGGGTTGGACTGGACCACCAACCGCATGACGAGGGGATAGCGGCCGTGAAGTTCTGGGACGGCACGCGAGTTCTTGTCACCGGTGGTGCCGGCTTTCTTGGATCGCATCTGGTCGAGGCTCTGCGGAACAGGGGCTGTGGCGACGTGTTCGTCCCTCGAAGCCGCGAGTATGACCTGGTTCAGCAAGAGGCCGTCAAGCGAGTGTTTCGTGACGCTCGCCCGAATATTGTCATCCATCTCGCGGCGCGCGTCGGTGGCATCGAAGCCAACCGACAGAATCCCGGCCGCTTTTTTTATGAAAATTTAATGATGGGCGCACAGCTCATGGAGGAAGCCCGAACGAGCGGAGTCCGAAAATTTGTGGCGATCAGCACCATCTGCGCCTATCCGAAATACACGCCCGTTCCGTTCAAAGAGGACGATCTCTGGAACGGGTATCCGGAAGAGACCAATGCGCCGTATGGGATGGCGAAAAAAATGCTGCTGGTGCAGGCGCAGGCATACCGGCAGCAGTATGACTTTTCAGCGATCACATTATTTCCAGTCAATCTGTACGGTCCGCATGACAACTTCGATTTACAAACCTCGCACGTCATCCCAGCCATGATTCGAAAGTTCGTGGAGGCACGGCGGAGGGGCGACCCAGAGGTTGTTCTGTGGGGAACCGGCAAGGCGACCAGAGAATTCCTGTTTGTCCGGGATGCCGCGGAAGGGGTGCTATTAGCTGCGGAACGATATGACAACATGGAGCCGGTCAATATAGGGGCGGGCTTTGAGATTTCGATTGCCGATCTGGCTGCCCTTATTGCCAAGCTGACGCGTTACTCGGGCCGCATCGTGTGGGATGCTTCACGCCCCGATGGACAACCTCGCCGTTGCCTTGATGTCAGCCGCGCGGAAAAAGAGTTCGGGTTTCGGGCCACCACGCCCTTCGAGGAAGGCTTGCGCGAAACAGTCGCGTGGTACGAAACTGCCCACGCATGATTCATTCAGACCGAACTGGACCTTACCGCATCCTTTTTATCTGCACCGGCAATGTCTGCCGGAGTCCAATGGCCGAGGGATTGGCACGCCACTACGGGATGGGGCGGGTTGAAGTCTTGAGTGCCGGCGTCAGGCCGTCTCCTCCGGTTAATCCACGCGCTGTGCAAGTGATGGCCGAAAAGAATATCAATATTGCGTATCACGTCGCAAAAGGTGTCGATGAAGTAGAAATGGACAAAATGGATCTCATCGTCACCCTCTGTGACTATGCGCAAGCTGTCTGCCCGACCGGGCCGACCGACCAACATCGCCTTCATTGGAGTATCAAAGATCCGACCGGGATGTGGGGACCCCAGTGGTTTGTGCTTCGAGCCTACCGGAAGGTTCGTGATGAACTGGAGGACCGGATTCGTTCATTATTGCTTGCGCTTAAACTCGAATAAAAAAGAGCCTAGGCCCTGCCAAACGTATGTTTTCTTACGATTTTTATTGACTTCCCGCTAAAACTTTACTACCCTACAAAAGTGTCATAAACTCCCCGAAAGTTACAACGATGGAGGGTGAATGAGGAAGACTGTTCTCTGCGCTCTGGCCGTGTCTTTTTACATTCTCGTCGGTCCTGTTCATGCCCAGCAAGCTCAGTTCACCAATATCAGCTATGTCAATGCCCCCTCCGGTCCCGATCTGACTGTTCCTCTTCTTCGTGAAGGGAACATAAAACTGGGCCCGGTTGCCCTCCATCCACACATCGGGATTGCGGAAAGCTACACCGACAATGTATTTCGGGTCAGTCAACCGTTTGGTGAGCGCGAGTCGGATTATTATTCAACCTTTGCCCCGGGCGTTCAAGCGCAGTTGCCGTTTCTTGGCCGGCACATGCTTGTGTTAAATTACATGGCCAGTATCGAACGGTATAACCGGTTTAACCAGAACAATGTCGAGGATCAGGATCGCACAGCCCAGCTCTTGTTGGACTTTCCAGGCGGTCTGACCGTGAAAGGATTGGCTCAGTTCAAAGATGGGCATGATCCCCGTGGGTCGGCCGTCGCGACTGCGGGACCGGGGAGTGAGCCGAATAAATGGTATACATCCACCTATGGCGGGGAGGCGCAATTAGCAAGTCAGGCGTTTGCTCGCCTTCGGTTGAAATCCACGCGGTGGGAGTTCATTGGTGTTAATGCTGGGACCAGAGATGGGAGTGCTTTCGGCGACATTAACACCCGAAACAGACTGGAAAATTATAGTGCCTTGGCTCTTGGCGCGAAAGTAGCCCCGAAGACGTATCTCTTCATTGAAGGTTCTGCCTCCGATGCGATCTATGAGATCAACAAGCAACTCGACAGCGCTACCTACACGCAAACTATCGGCGCGAAATGGGAGGCGACGGCCAAGACAGCGGGGGAACTGAAGATTGGTTGGATGGAAAAGATCTTTGACCATGCCAGTACGCTGGGCACAGCCCACTACAATGGGTTAATGGTCGACGGGAATATTTCCTGGACGCCTCAAGAACGCACCCAGGTGCTGTTGGCTGTTTATCGCAAAACGAACGAAACTGTTATCCCTGGGACAGCATTCGTTGTGACTAGTGGAGCAAATGGAAGCTTGACCCACGCCTTCACACAAAAGTGGAGGGCGACAGCGGGTGCCGGATACAACCACGATCGGTATTCGGATCCGATCTTTTCAGACGGCAAGTTTGGTAATCGGACGGATAACTATGTAACTTTTGGAGGAGGTCTTTGGTACCAAATCCAGCCATGGCTCGGCACACGCCTGACCTACACCTACAACGAGCGACTCTCGAATTTCGACAGCAACCAATACAACGCCAATTCAGCAATGATCTCCATACAGGCTCAATTCTGAATGGGTTCAAGGTTGTGGGGAAGATACTTTCCCATGTCTCGATTCTCATTTGCTTGCTTGCGTTCCCTGTAGACCTCACTGCAGCTTCAAAACAATCTGTCGATAACCGCAGTGAGCTGCCCTCACAAGGAAGCACGCCCAATCCCGGGTATCGTCTTGGCGCAAACGATCTCATCAAAGTTCAGGTATTCGGAGAGGAGTCGCTCAATACAGAAACGCGCGTGAGCGGCGATGGAAAAATTTCTATTCCATTGCTCGGTGTTCTAGAAATTAAGGGGCTGACGGTTAAAGAAACCGAGGAACTGATCGCGAAGCGCCTCGCCGATGGGTACCTTAAGAATCCCCGTGTCATCATCTATATCACCAAATACCGAAACTTCTTTGTCTCGGGCGAAGTCAAGACTCCAGGCGCTTATCCCTACGAAGATGGCCTGTCGGTACTGAAGGCCGTCACGCTGGCCGGCGGCTTTACGAATAAGGCATCTCCGAGCCGTGTAAAGATCAAGCGCCTAAAAGATAACCAAGAAGAGGAAACCATCTCCGCCAAACTGCATGATCCTGTTTTTCCCGATGACGTCATTGTCGTGCCCGAAAGCTTTTTCTAAGCTTCCCTATTTCAAGTATAAACACATACCCCTTTTGTGCTATATT
>VBOG01000037.1 GCA_005877815.1 Nitrospirota bacterium | reverse complement strand
ATTGGATGAGGATTGCATTGCGATACGACGTGATGCTGCTCGCTGTCCCGCTGGTCCAGTATCGGCTTCATCGCGCCAGCGAGACCACCCGATACACAACCTTCAGGGATGGGCATTTCATGCCAAACCCGCGTGGGCAGGAGGAATTGTTCAAGGCGAAACTCTCCATCGTCAAGGCCGCCAAGGGCGTCATGCCCGAGTGGAAGAGCCTGGCCGCCGCCGTTCGACGTTATGCCGGGGGGCAGCTGGCGTGCGTGGTCGAGAGGGAGTTTGTTGAAGAGCGGCGTCGCAGCCGGGGGTTCGTCTTCATTGCGGCGATGTGGGTACGCTACTGGCGCATCCTGTCGTGCGGGACGGTTCTGCGTACGTTGTTGATCAGTTGCGCAGGCAAAGACGGCGTTCGGAGGCTGCGCCGATTGAAGGGCCATGCGGCTTCGCTGAAGAGGAGCCGGCGTGAAGCCGCCGTTCTTTTGTCACGCGGAATGCAAGTGAGAACACCGACCGATGTCACGTGAGGCGCGTGCCGACGCAGCGTGTCGTTTCTGCGGCGCGTGGCTGACCCACACATTCGTTGATCTCGGTATGTCGCCGCTCTGTGAAAGCTATCGAACAGAGTCGCAGCGCAACACCATGGAGGCTTTCTTTCCACTGCACGTCTTCGTGTGCGGCCGCTGCTACCTGGTCCAACTGGAGCAATTCGTGAGCCCGGCGGACATTTTTACCGAGTACGCGTACTTTTCCTCATACGCGGATTCGTGGGTTCGCCATGCCCAGGCGTTCGTGGAGATGTCCGTGAAGCGGTTTGACCTCGGGGCGACGAGCCGGGTCATCGAGGTGGCCAGCAACGACGGGTATCTGCTCCAGCACTTCATCCCGCTCGGCATTCCGATTCTCGGGATCGAGCCGGCCGCAAACGTCGCGCAGAGCGCGCAAGCGAAGGGAGTGCCGACGCTGGTGCGATTTTTCGGAAGACAAACAGCGGAGGAACTGGCGTCGACAGGCATACGCGCCGATCTGCTGGTGGGGAACAATGTGCTCGCGCAAGTGCCGGACCTCAACGACTTCGTAGCAGGAATGCACATCCTCCTGAATGCCGGCGGGGTCATCACGATGGAATTTCCCCACCTGCAGCGGCTCATCGACGGCAATCAGTTCGATACGATTTATCACGAACACTTCTCGTATTTCTCCCTCACGACCGTACACGCGATTTTCGCCCGGCACGGCCTCGTGATTTTCGACGTGGAGGAACTGCCGATGCATGGTGGATCTCTTCGCATCTATGCCTGCCACGCCGACAATCGCGAGCATCCGGCGACGGAGCGCGTCCATGCCATGCTCGCGCGTGAGGATCGCGACGGAGTAAAGACCATGGACTACTATGCGGCGTTTGCGGAGCGGGTGAAGGACACGAAACGACGGCTGCTCACGTTCTTGATCGAGGTGAAAACGGCGGGCAAATCAATCGTGGGGTACGGGGCTCCGGGCAAAGGCAATACCTTACTGAACTACTGCGGGATCCGCACGGATTTTCTCGACTACACCGTGGACCGCAATCCCTATAAACAGGGCAAGTATCTGCCGGGAACGCACATCCCGATCTTTCATCCCGACAGAATCGTGGAGACGAAGCCGGAGTATCTGTGCATCCTGCCGTGGAACTTCAAGGATGAAATCATCGAGCAAATGGCGCACATCCGTGAGTGGGGCGGGCGCTTCATCGTCCCGATCCCCCACATCGAGGTGATCTGATGGAGGGGTGCGAAGTGGAGACGAGCATATGAAAGTCGTACTCTTTTGCGGCGGCTTGGGAACGCGGCTTCGGGAATACTCAGAGAATATTCCCAAGCCGATGGTGCCGATCGGCTATCGGCCGATTCTATGGCACGTGATGAAATACTATGCGCACTACGGCCACAAGGACTTTATCCTCTGCCTGGGCTACAAAGCCGACGCCATCAAGAACTATTTCCTGCATTACGATGAATGCTCATCCAACGATTTCGTCCTCTCTCAGGGCGGGAAGGATGTGCAATTATTACATACGGACATCCATGATTGGACGATCACGTTTGTGGATTCTGGCGTCCACTCCACGATCGGCCAGCGGCTGAAGGCGGTGGAGAAATACCTGGAGGGCGAGGACATCTTCTTCGCGAACTACAGCGATGGATTGACCGACTTCCCGCTGCCGGATCTGATCAACCACCATCGCGCCCACCAACGGATTGCGTCGTTCCTGTGCGTCAAGCCGGGCCAAACCTTGCACGTCGTGTCCACCCTCAGCGATGACATCGTGTCCGATATCCAGCCCGTCCATAACACAGGGTTGTGGATCAACGGGGGGTTTTTTATTTTCAATCAAGAGATCTTTAAATTCATCTGGGATGGCGAGGAGCTGGTCGAGGAGCCCTTCCATCGCCTGATCAAAGAACAACAACTGGTGGCGTGCAAATACAACGGCTTTTGGGCCTGCATGGATACGTTCAAGGACCGGCAAATGTTGGAAGACCTCTACTCGTCAGACCAGGCGCCCTGGGCCGTTTGGCAGCGGAAACTGCGGTAGATGCTCGGGCTGCATTTCGATACTCCCCACGGCACGCCGCTGAGGATCCTGTGTCTCGGGGCCCATTGCGACGATATCGAGATTGGGTGCGGCGGCACACTTCTCCGCCTATTGGAAGAACGGCCCGATGCCTCCGTGCATTGGGTGGTCTTCAGCTCGACGCCGGAGCGGAAGAAGGAGGCGCTGGGGGGCGCCGAACTGTTCCTGGCGGGCGTCCGCGAGAAACACGTCACGATCCACGATTTTCGGGACAGCTGCTTTCCGTATGTCAGCCTGGACATCAAAGACGCCTTTGAACGGCTCAAGCGCGAGGTCGCGCCCGACGTCATCTTCACGCATTTTCGCCAGGACCTGCATCAGGATCACGCCTTCATCTCGCAATTGACCTGGAACACGTTTCGCAACCATTTGATTCTGGAGTTCGAAATTCCGAAGTACGATGGCGATTTCGGCACGCCGAATTTCTTCGTGCCGCTGGAAGGCCGGCATTGCGAGCGGAAAATCCGGTTCATCCTCGACACGTTTGTGTCGCAGGTGGGGCACCAGTGGTTCTCGGCCGATGTGTTTATGTCGGCATTGCGGCTGCGTGGTGTGGAATCGAATGCGCCCGAGCGATGCGCCGAGGCGTTCTACTGCCGCAAGGTGGTCTTTACTCCGATGTCGGCCGCCCGACCGGCGGCAAGGGCAGAAAAATCGGCGCCGATCCCGCTAGACGACCCGTCGAAGGCTGCCTGAGACATAGAGCACTTTCAGCCGCAACCGTCCCTCAACCTCCTGTTGAAGTCGTTGCCTCTCCCTCCGTTCCCGCCGGCGCAACTGCGCCTTGATGTACGTCCAGGGGTTGAGAGTCCCCGATAAGCCGAAGGTCGTGGAAGACCCCTCGTTCGACTGGAGCGCTACTGTCGGCATGTGAGATATCTCCTTTTAGGGAAAGGGACGCAAATGATGTTCCAAAACGTAAGTGCTCGAACGATTTACGGATACCACGCTGGCTACCTGAACGCGTGTGGCGGACCGTCAAATTTGCCGTCACCCGTGCCAAATAGATCTCGATAAATTGGCCAGATCTGTCGCGGTTTGGGCATTTGACAAATTTATTCGTAGTGCTATTATGCGGCGCCTTAGTGCATTTTTCTGAGTCCACAATGTCGACGGCATCCACGGTTCGAGGTTCCTTGTGAGCATTCTGATCGTTCGGACGCGGCCGATACTTGCCTGCTGTTGAAGGCAAGTTTGAAGAGCCAAAGATCGCGAGGGGGCGGGAATCAATGAGCGTGCAAGGTCCTCTTCACAAAGTGCCGATCTTCACAGGCTTGACCGAATCGGAAATGGCGCAGGTCAAGGCCATCTGTTTTCTCGTTTCCGGAGACGCGGGTCATTGCATGCTGCGTGAGGGCGAAGTGGTCGACTCCATTTATTGCCTGCTGTCGGGACAGGCCGCGATCATGAAGCAGGTGGACCAAAACATGCCCGTCGTCATCGCCTATGTCGGGGCCGGCGCGATTATCGGCGAACTGTCACTGCTTGATAACGGCCCGGCGTCCGCGCGCATCGAGGCGACACAGCCCTTTAAGGCGTTGAAGATCGATCGATTGGAGTTCAAGCGAATGCTCGACGGCAACGCTCTCCTCGGCTATAAGATCATCTCCCGTATTGCCCTCGTGACCACGATGCGCCTTCGGCTGACGTCAGGAAAGTTGGCGCAGTACATGGCGGTTCCCTTCGAAGCTGTCGAGGAATTGGATTCAGAAAAAGCTCCGTCCTAATTGGATTCCGAGGTCTGTCACACGCTATTAGGCAGGAAAATGAAAAAGGCAGTTGGAGGACCGTCGCGGTCCCCGGGCGGCGACCGCCGCCCGGAGCCGCTGTCGTGTTTACTTGCCCGTGCCGGACCCCATCGACCCGGAACCTGCCCCCGAACCGCTCGAACCTGGCATGGTGCTCGAGCCGGAAGAGCCGGAGGATGAGCCAGCTCCGGAATCCTTCTCGATCGGCATACTGGATTCTCCGGGCTTTTTGTTTTTCTTCGCGTCCGAGCCGAGACCGGTATCAGTGCCTGTACCGGTTCCCGACCCCGAGCTCATTCCCGGGCTCGACGTCGACCCTGAGCCGACGCCGGTATCCGGGCCAGAGCCTGTGCCCGTGCTGGATGAGCCGGATCCTGCGCCACTGCTGGGCCCGCTTTGCGCCATGGCAGGGACTGTTCCCAGGACCAGCGCAGCGGCCAATGACATCATCGCCATTTCTTTCAGCATACGAACCTCCTGGTTGAGTTATGAAGCTGCCATAACGATACCCAGGGTGAAATCTTAGAATCTTCCCCTCAGGGGTGTTAAGGCAGGACCAAAAGAGGTAACGAGGTCCCGTCCCGAGACTATTCAAATGGGTTATGGCAGACGGGGAAGCGGCAAACATGCGGCGAAACGGCGATGGCAACCCAGGAGGAATGTCACGCCGGCTGTGGGCGAAATCCCTCGAGAACCGCGGCCAGTTCGGCGCCGGTGATCACTTCGTGCTCCAGTAAGATGGTGGCTCCCGCCTCAAGAGCGGGCTTGAACCGTGTCAACAGTTCGGCCGCACAGGCTTTCTGCTTATCGAGAAGACGGACGACTTCGCGGTCGATGCCGGATGCCGTTTCCTCTGAATAGCCGGCAGGGCGGACCGCACGATCCTTCTGCAGAAAGAGCGGAGAAGGTCCGGAATCAAACGCTGCGGTGCGGAGCGTCTCGCTCATGCCGTAGTCGGTGATCATGCGGCGGGCGATATCCGTGGCCTTGCGGAGGTCGTCATGCGCGCCGGTGCTGATCTCGCCGTAGATGATTTCTTCCGCAACCAGGCCGCTCAGCAGGACGGCGATTTTATTCTCGAGTTGCGTCCGTGTTGCGAGAAAGCGATCTTCGGTCGGCACCTGCATCGTGTAGCCCAGGGCCGCGACGCCTCGAGGAATGATGGAAATCTTATGCACGGGGTCAGCCCCAGGCAGCAACAATGCCGTGAGCGCATGGCCGATTTCATGATGCGCCACCCGCTCGCGCTCAGAGCGGTTCAAGACCCGCTGCTTTTTTTCCAGTCCCGCGACGACGCGTTCGATCGCTTCATCAAAATCACGTGGGCCGACCGACGTGCCATCGTGTCGGGCGGCAAGGAGCGCCGCTTCATTCACCATATTGGCGAGATCGGCGCCAGACATGCCCGGCGTCATGCCGGCGATCGCTTCAAGCTTGACCTCCGGCGCGAGCGAGACTTTTCTAGCGTGAACGTCGAGGATCGCGAGACGGCCTTTGCGGTCCGGAGCTGACACTGCCACGTGTCGATCGAACCGGCCCGGGCGGAGAAGGGCGGCATCGAGGATTTCTGGTCGGTTCGTGGCGGCAAGCACCACGACGCCGCTGCGTGTATCGAAGCCGTCCATTTCCACCAGCAATTGATTCAGGGTGTGTTCGCGTTCTTCATGCGACCCGTGTCCATGATCGCGGCTTTTTCCGAGCGCGTCGAGCTCGTCAATAAAAATGAGGCAGGGCGCCTTGAGACGTGCCTGCTGGAAAAGATCGCGGACCCGCGCCGCTCCCAACCCGACGAACATTTCGACGAAGGCCGATCCGCTGATGGAAAAAAACGGCACACCCGCTTCTCCGGCGACGGCTTTGGCCAGCAAGGTCTTGCCGGTTCCAGGCGGGCCGATGAGGAGCACACCTTTCGGAATCCGCCCGCCAAGGCGGGTGTATTTCTCCGGCGTTTTGAGGAACGTGACGACTTCCAGCAACTCATCCTTCGCCTCATCAACGCCGGCGACATCGGTAAAGCGGACGTCGATATCGCGATCCATGTACATTCTGGCCTTCGATTTCCAGACGCTCATGAGGCCGTTCGGGTCGTTGCATGTTTTCCACAAAAACCAGGCCACCAATCCGAAGATCAGAACGTTGACGAAGGAGGATACCGCCTGCGAGGCGGAGCCGTCTGTCGAGCCCTTGAATTCGATGTGGTGGTCTTCCAACAGGCTGACAAGCTCGGGATCGTGGACGCGTCCGGTTTTAAACGCGCGCGGGCCGCCTGGTTCCGCTTTGGGATTGAAGGTACCTTTGATGGTCGTTTCCGTGATGGTCAGGTCCGTCACCATATCCTGTATGACCCATTGTTTAAATTGGCTGTATGAAGGCGAAAGGGTGGAGAAATAACCATGGAGAAAGAATGCGCTCAGGCCGCAGAGTAGTAGAGCGAATACCATCACACCGTAGCGCTTGGGGATTCGTATGTCTTTGAACATGGTTCGGGCTTCCCGTGAGGTTGGTACCTTCGAAAGTGTTAGGGAGCCTACACTAAAGCGGTAAGAGAGAAAATCCGCAGGAAGATGTAAGCAGAACTCTATGCGGGATTCGAACGGGGACCGCGACTGATCGCGTTATGCTGCCTGCCGGTACACCTTGATCCTTGCGGAAGCCGGTTGGGGAGGCTCAGGTGCCTCCTTCGAACGCTTCTCTGCATACCACCACAGCGTGAGAATCACGCCTGCTGGTAGAATGTTGCCGAACAGGATCATCGCCATTGTTGCGAGTGTGTGCACGGACACGCCTTGAAGGTTTGCCAGCATCAATCCGTCTTCAATCATGTCGGCACCTCGTGTTCAGTTGTTTCGGCTAAGTTAGTTTCCACTATGCGCCGCGCACAGTACATGACCCTGAAGTTTCATTCGAAAGTATGGCATCCCGTTTCGCTGTCCTGTTCTCCGGGAAGTCAGGCCTCGCAAATCTGATGCTTGACTAATGCGATCCCGTGTCTAGTAGTAACACTAGCTCATCGACTGGAGGACATGATGAACGATACATCCATACGCACTCTTCCCGTGCTCCCGATCAAACGAACCGTGTTGTTTCCGGGTGTGATGGTTCCCTTGACCATTGCCCGCGACCGTTCGGTGGCGGCAGTCGAATCGGCGGTGAAAACCGAGGAAAAGCTGGTCATTGTCGTGGCTCAGCGGAACCCCAAAAACGAGGAGCCGACGCTGGAGGACCTTTTCCCGATCGGCACCCTTGCGGTCATCAAGCAGGTCGGTCGGAACTCTGAGGGGCGGTTGCAGGCTCTCGTCCAAGGGATCGAACGGGTGGTCTTGCTCAAAGTCGAACAAAGCGAGCCCTTGCTCCTGGTGCGAGCGCGCCAAGTGCCACCCGTAACGGATTCCGGGCCGGATATTGACGCCCTGCACCGGGCTCTCGCCGACCAGCTCATCGAGCTTCCCGAATTGATTCAATCGCCGGGTATTGGAGAGGTGGTTCAGGCGTTGCGGTTGGAACAGGACCCGATCGTCCTGGCGTACCGCGTCGCGTCGCTCCTGAACCTCACGGTGGAGCAAGAGCAAGCGATGCTCGAAGCGTCCACCCGCGCAGATCTTCTGCGTAAGCTCTATTCGGCGCTGTCGCACGAAGTGCAAATACTAAAACTTCGCAACAAGATCGCAAATGACGCTCAGGCCGAAATGGGAAAGTCCCAGCGGGAATATCTGCTGCGGCAGCAGTTGAAGGCGATTCAACAGGAACTCGGAGAGGGCGAGGGCGAGGAGAGCGAGATCAGCCATCTCAAACAGCAGATCGAGGAAGCAAACCTTCCGGAGCACGTCCGCAAGGAGGCGAATCGAGAGCTCATCCGCTTGACGAAGACGCCGGCAGCGTCACCCGAACATCAGGTGATCCGCACCTACCTCGAACTGGTCTTTGAACTTCCTTGGAGCAAGGCGTCAGCGGACAGTGTGGATCTGTCACGCGTGCGCCAGGTCCTGGACGAAGACCATTACGGCATCAAAGAAGTGAAGGAGCGGATCGTTGAGCATCTCGCCGTGTTGAAACTCAACCCCACGGCGAAGGCCCCGATTCTGTGTCTGGTCGGTCCGCCCGGGGTCGGGAAGACCAGTCTGGGGCAGTCCATCGCCAGGGCGCTGGGGCGGACGTTCGAGCGGTTCAGCCTCGGCGGGGTCCATGATGAAGCGGAACTCCGGGGACACCGCCGGACGTATGTCGGCGCGATGCCGGGCCGCATCCTTCAAGCCATTCGTCGCGCGGGAGTCAATAACCCTGTGCTCATGCTGGACGAGGTGGACAAGATGGGGCGTGATTTTCGCGGCGATCCCGCGGCGGCCCTGCTCGAGGTCTTGGATCCGGCGCAGAACCACACATTCCGTGACAACTATCTCGATCTGCCGTTCGACCTGACAAAGGTATTCTTCATTACGACGGCGAACACGCTCGATCCGATCTCGCAGCCCTTGCTGGATCGGATGGAGGTGATCCGCTTGCCGGGGTACAGCGAGCATGAAAAATCGAGGATTGCAGTGCAGTATCTGTGGCCACGCCGTCTCAAGGAGGCCGGCATCACGGAGGAACAGGTTCAGCTCGGTGAGCAGATCCTGGCGGAGATTATTAGCCGGTATACCCGTGAGGCGGGGGTTCGCCAACTGGAGCAGATGTTGGGACGGCTGACGCGGAAGGTCGCGCTCGCGCTGGCTGAAAAGCAACCGGACGAAGGGTCGGGACCCGTGAAGCGCGAACCGGTGACAATCGAGCGGTCGACGCTTGAGGAATGGCTCGGAGCGGAACGGTTCATGCCCGAGGAAGCGCGCAAACGGCTCCCGATCGGGGTGGCGACCGGCTTGGCATGGACGCCGACGGGCGGCGACGTGCTGTATGTCGAAACCTCGCTGCTGCCAGGCAGTAATGACTTGACGCTGACCGGACAGCTCGGGGAGGTCATGCAAGAGTCGGCTCGTGCGGCGCGCAGCTATCTCTGGTCGCACGCGGAGGCCATGGGACTCGACATTTCCAGGTTCCGGCGAAACGGCGTTCATGTCCACGTGCCTTCGGGCGCCATTCCGAAGGATGGGCCTTCCGCCGGGATCACCATGGCGACAGCCTTGGCGTCTTCATACCTCGGCACGGCGGTTCGAAGCGATACGGCGATGACCGGGGAAATCAGTCTCAGTGGACTCGTGCTTCCCGTCGGCGGCATCAAAGAGAAGATGTTGGCGGCCCATCGCGCCGGCATCCGTCGGATCATCCTGCCGAAGGCGAACCAGAAGGATTTAAAAGAGGTCCCGGAAGAGGTTCGGAGCGAAATGGTGTTTATCTTCGTTGAAACGATCGAAGAAGTCCTGCCGGCCGCGTTCAAGCCCGGGGAAAACGTCACCCCGGCCGCGATGCCCATTGTGGCCGGCGTCAGTCATAACTGATGTCCATTTCTGCGAACGGCCACTTGCCAGTTCGCAGCGTATGTGCGTCGGTCCGGCTTTTTTATTATTTATTATTATTATGTGGTGGTAATGCTCATCCGACATGGTGCATCCGCACCGCTCTTCTCCGCCTGTCTCGTGACTTAAAACTGTAACTTCCCGCTTTTTCAGTATCTTCCACGGGGCGTGAAATTTGCTCCACAGTCCTGGGTTGTTGGACAACATTTCAACTGTGAGGAGGCCGATATGCCTTGGGGATTGCACACAAAGGACACGCCCGGCATGGGAAGAATTTTAGTGGTGGACGATGAGGTCAGCGTCAGGAAAGTCGTGCGCTTGACGCTGATGAAGGCGGGGTATGACGTCATTGACGCGGATGATGGAAGCACGGGAATTTCGATGATCGGCTCGGATGACAACCCCTTAATGCTGGACGTCATCGTATGCGATATCCGGATGCCAAAGATCAACGGTCTGGAAGCGATTACTTTCTTCAGGCAGCAGTATTCTTCCGTGCCGATCATCGTGCTGACCGGGTATCCGGATGCCTCAATGGCTGCTGATCTCCTGAATAAGGGTGTCTACGACTATCTGGTGAAGCCAGTTGATAAGGACAAGCTCCTCGCATCCGTCAGCGGTGCGATGGAGCGAAGAATGGCGTTGACCGACGATCATTGACAGCCGCTAAAAATGCTTGAAACCTCTCAGATACGCGTGCTCATTCTGGGGGCAGGCAAGGGCGGGCAGGCTCTGCTCGAGCTGTTCGCTTCTGCTCCTGCCGTGGAGGTCGTCGGCGTCGTGGATATTAATCCGGATGCGCCGGGGATGCTCCTGGCCCGGAACCTCGGCATCGCGACGGCGACGGAGCCTTTGTCGCTGATACGTACGATTCGGCCGGACCTGATCGTGGACGTGACCGGCGATGCCGTGATGGCCGGCCACATTGCGCGCCATAAGCCACCGGGGACTGAAGTTCTCGGCGGGACGTCGGCGCTTCTTGTCTGGAAGCTCGCGCAGTATGAGCGGGAGCTTCGCCATCAGCTTATTCAGGTTGAGAAGCTCGCGACAATCGGCACGCTGGCCTCTGGGATCGCGCATGAGATTAACAATCCGCTCTATGCCATTACCGGCCTCTCAGAACATCTGATCGACGAAACACGGCCGGAGATCATTCGGGAATACATCCTGGAGATCATCCAGTCGGGTCGGCGGATTGCTTCGATCGTTCAAGATTTGAACGCCTATACTCGCCGCAGCAATCTTGAAACAATTTGCGACCTGGACCTCAGTCAGATGATCGAGGAGGCCGTCAAGATGGCGCGAAGGGCCTCTGTACTCGATGAAGTGCATGTGAAGTCCAGGTTTTTGGAAACTGCGCCGGTTCGGGCCAATCCCGATGAGCTGCTCCAGGTTTTTGTGAATCTCGTGACGAACGCCGTGCAGGCGATGAACGGGAAGGGACTCCTCACGGTATCCACGTCGCAGTCGAATGGCACCATCCGGGCGACCATTCAGGACAGCGGTCCCGGCATTGATCCGTCACTGCTCGGGAAGATTTTCGATCCGTTTTTTACGACCAAGGACCCCGGAAAGGGCACCGGTCTGGGCCTCCACATTGTCCGCGACATCGTCACCCGTTACGGCGGCAAGGTGACAGTGGAAAGCGTTCCTGGACAAGGTTCCTCCTTTACGGTGAATCTTCCTGCTGCGCGCTGAGCCCCCCTTGCGATTTTTCACTACATCGAAAGTTTCCCTAAAGCCCCTTAGGATGAATAGTTAATGCCTCCGAGGTTCCGCACAATAGCTCACCTATTGGCTCACCAGGAGGAGATGGACATGAACACGATGTCTGAAACGAATGTGTGTTACGGGATTGATCGCGCGCCTCAACCGAAGAACGGCAAGCAGCCGGCATATTTTTCAGAAGAGGAAAGGTGGCGCTCGACGCTGAAGTATCTTTATGCGTCCGGTGCTCTTCGGCGCGTCAAGTAAGTCCCGGTAGGTCGGGCGCCCGCGAGTGCGGCGTGACACCCGTTATTGTGCCGGGAATGACCTGAAGTATCGCTCTTTCAAACGCCGTGTAGTTTCGGACACCGCCAGTCGACCGGGTTCGCTCACCGCTTTTGGCACATGTCCTCCCAGTCTTTGAATCGCGTCGCGGATATCGGCCATGCTCAACACAGCATCGCTCGTGAGTCGGACGCCAGGCCTGGCATAGACCGTATCGAACGCTTTCCACGCCTTCAAAAAGGCTGCCATCGCATGCTTAGGATAGGCGGCCCTGTCAAGGCTGGTGGCGAGCTCTGCATAGGTGACGCCCGCAAGCGCTGGCGCCATGCGAACCGCCACAAGAAATTGATACGTACCTTCTGAAAGCCTCTTCTGATCAATCGCCCGGCGTCCGATTTCTCGTAAGCTCTCGACGCACCGACGTTCGGCGGCCGTCGCCACTTTGAGCGTGCGCACGTCGGGAAGCTGGCCCTCGCTGATCATCATCAGCGCCGAAACCTCGGGCTTGTCCACTGTTTCGTTGCCGTCAGCGCACGACGGAGGTGCAAATGTCCGAGCTTGCTTGGCGAAAGCCTGAGGGACTTCGGCAAAACTATTCCCGGCGATCAGCACGATGGCCATTGCCAGGCCGATTTGGTTCCCATGCCTCATTTCGTCCTCCTAGGAGGGCCACAGACTTTCGAGCACTTACCTAAGGAATATGCAGCATAAGATATGCCATAGGGCGTTAATTTCTGTCGGGCGGGGAAATGGTAGCAAAAATCATAGCTTGGCTTTTCGGAATAAGGAAAAAAGACTCTCGTAATTGGATACCTTCTTTCTCCTACTGAAGGGTTTTTCCTTCAGAATCGAAAGCCAATTGTAATGCCTGGGAAGAAGTGGTCTTTGGTCGGCGCTGGGCCTGCACCTACGTTCAGCAGAAAATTGACGGTAAGACTGCTTCGGCCCTTGATCGGGAGGTTGAAACCCGCGCCGAACGGTACGGTCCATCTGGACTGTGTCCTGATCAATTCGTCCGACATGAAACCGTACGTGTTGTGAAGGTCTAATTGTGACATTTTTTTAGGGAGCCTGACGCCGTACCAGTATTTCCCCGGCTTGAGGCCAAATTCGCGCATATCGAAGCCTGAGCTCACCTGTAGTGTCGGCACGAGGGACGCAGCTTTTTTGCCGACATGCTCGGCAAGCCTCACCGCGAAGACCGTCCCGTCGCGGAAATCGTTGAGGATCTCCTCTGACCAGGCGATCGCCACTTCCTGGACTGTGTCATTTTTCACTACGTCAGATGCGGCTTGAACTGGCGTGGACAACAGGCCGATGGCAATCCAGACGAGCAGCCCACCGGACCAATGAAGGTAGAGTGATGGGATGCGGGCCAGCAATACCACTGTCGCATGCGGGACACATTGGGAACTGTCTCGCATACCGGGGTATGCTGGTAAGAGTTTCATATACGGGGAATGCTACTAAGCACCCTCGTGCTGTTCAGTTCCTCCGGTGTTGGGTGGGGATTCCCCGCGGCGGTATAGTGTCCGGCATAGGGTATCGGCGCTGCCCTCTTGCGAAGGCGCGTCGTTATTGGGATAAAATAGGTGAGATTAAGACTCACATATCAAGATATACCTAGGGAGGCCAAGATATGATCTGGCATAGAAAATTCGTAGGGGGCGGGTTCGTGGCCTGCGCCTTTCTGGGGGGCCTCATGTCGAGTGCCACGCTGTGGGCTGAATTTCCTGCTCCGCCTGCTGCGCAGTCGCCGACGGGAATGGTCAACATAGATGGCATGTTCGTACCGGACATTGGCCCATTGCCGACGGTCGTGCCGATGCCTGCCACGAATCTCACGTATAAAAACAAGGTGGAGCTTGGAAAGCAGCTCTATTTCGACGGACGCCTGTCGAGAAACGGGCAAGTGCCCTGCGCGTTTTGCCATCTTCCGGGAGCGGGATTTGCCGACCCACGGCAAACGTCGATCGGGTTCAATGGCTTACTCGGAGGCCGCAACGCTCCGACCGTCTTCAATGCGGGTTACAATTCCGTACAGTTCTGGGATGGCCGGGCAGGCACGTTGGAGGAGCAGGCGATTGGTCCTATACACAATCCAGTCGAAATGGCTGAGCA
Source organism: Nitrospirota bacterium (assembly GCA_005877815.1). Classification (GTDB taxonomy): domain Bacteria; phylum Nitrospirota; class Nitrospiria; order Nitrospirales; family NS-4; genus NS-4. The sequence continues at coordinate 23,108 of VBOG01000037.1, read as the reverse complement.
GCACGAGACCGTGGTCCCCAAGATCCGCAAGATTGCGGGGTATCAAACGCAGTTCCGCGCGGTCTTTGGCAAAGATGCGAGCCTCCAAAGCATTGCCGAAGCGATTGCCGCTTTTGAGCGAACCATCGTCTCACGCAACGCCCCCTTCGATAAGTACGTGCTGGGCGATGCCAAGGCCATGGACGAGGCTGCGGTGCGCGGCATGGCGGTCTTTAAGGGCAAAGGCCGCTGCATTCTGTGCCACAACGGCCCGAACTTCACCGACAACAAATTTCACAATCTTGGTGTGCCGCAGGTCGGGCCGTTAAAGGAGGATCTGGGCCGGTATGCGATCACGCTTCAGGAGTGGGACAAGGGCGCCTTCAAAACGCCTACGCTGCGTAGCATCTCGGAAACCGCACCGTACATGCACGACGGCACGTTCAAGACACTCGAGGAAGCAGTGGAATTTCTCAATCAGGGCGGCGGGCAGAATCCGAATTTGAGTCCGTGGATGAAACCGCTGAATTTAAGCGGCGGAGAGAAAACAGACTTGATCGCGTTTCTCCAAGCCTTGAAGGGCGAGCCTCTCGACATCAGGATACCAAAACTCCCCTGAAGTCCGGCGCTCAGCCGGCTCATCATCAACAGACGTGAGAGGAGAAGGCAATGTCGGATCTCAAGAAGGCAGCGGACATCCTACGGAGTCTGCCGGCGGGCGATGTCACGCGACGGCAGTTCGTGACGACGGCATTGGCGGCGGGCTTTGCGATGGCGGTGCAACCGGTGGCGGCTGGGACTCTCACTACGGATGATACCGGCCTGGTCGCCGGTGAAATTCAGATTCCGCTACGGGACGGCACAATGCCCGGCTATCGGGCCATGCCGAAAGACGGACACGGCTTTCCAATCGTGCTGGTCGTCCAGGAGATCTTTGGGGTGCATGAACATATCAAGGACGTCTCCCGGCGTCTCGGCAAGCTCGGCTATCTCGCCGTTGCACCCGAACTTTATTTTCGCCAGGGAGATGTGTCGAAACTCTCAAGCATTGACGAGATCAGGACGAAGGTGGTGTCGAAGGTTCCCGACGCCCAGGTACTGTCCGATCTCGACGCCTCGGCTGCGTGGGCGCGGTCATCCGGCAAAGGCCAGGGCGACAAGCTCGGCATTACGGGATTCTGTTGGGGCGGGCGGATTGTCTGGATGTACGCGGCCCATAATCCGCATCTGAAAACTGGCGTCTCCTGGTACGGTCGGCTCACGGGGCCGACGAATGACCTGCAGCCGAAACATCCGATTGATGTCGCCGGCTCGCTCAAAGCTCCCGTGTTGGGACTCTATGGAGGGGCTGATGATGGCATTCCGAATGAGACGGTCGAGCAGATGCGCGCCGCGTTAAAAGCCTCCAACAGTCCTTCAGAGATCGTCGTGTATCCGAATACGCCGCACGGCTTCCATGCCGATTACCGACCTAGCTATCGCAAAGAGCAGGCCGAGGATGGCTGGAAGCGATTGCGCGAATGGTTCAAGCGATACGGTGTCGCTTGAGTTTCTGACTTTACTTTGCCTTCATCCCTGGTTGATCCCTAGGGGCTTCTCAGAATTTCCCTGAGTCCCTCATAAAGCCTAGACTGTTTTTTGACATTTTCAGGATCGACAAGCCTCTCTTGTCGACTAGTGCTGGCACCCATTTTCAGGCAAACAGGTACAAACGGATTCATCACGATCAATTTTTGAGGAACCGGGCATGACGGATGACAGCGTGAGCGGTTGGCGGCTGCTAAGGACGCGGGATTTCGGGTTTCTTTGGTCAGGACAAGTCGTCTCGCAAGTCGGCGATGGCCTGAATAAAGTCGCGCTGTTATGGTTTGTGTATGCGCTGACGGGCTCGGCCTTGAAGATGACCGTCATCGGGCTGGTGCAGACGATCTGTCCCCTCATCTTTGGACCGATCATCGGGGTCTACCTCGACCGGATCTCAAAAAAATGGCTGATGATCTGGACCGACGTGGCCCGCACGATCATGGTTCTCCTCATTCCTCTGTTGCATGCGACCGGAGCTCTGACCTTGGAGCGGCTGTACATTCTGGTTTTCTTCATTGCATTGGCTTCGACGGCCTTCGGCCCCGCATTGTCTTCGGCGATCCCGCATATCGTGACCCGCCCTCAGCTTACCGCCGCGAACGCGTTGATGCAGGGTGGGGCGAATATCGGCGTACTCGTTGGGCCGGCGCTCAGCGGGCTCGGAATTGCGTTGATCGGGGAGCAGAACGTGCTTTTTGTGAACGCGGCCACCTACCTGTTTTCGGCCCTCTGCCTCATTCCGGTTCGGGTGCGAGAAGCGACGCCCAACCCGGATGCCGCAGAGGTCAAGGGAACGGTGATAGCCGATATGATGGACGGCTTCAGGTTTGTCTTTTTTAAGGATCGCGCCGTCTTTTTTCTGATGATCACACTAGCCCTCTTCAACGTGGCGTGGAGTGGTTTTCTATTTTTGTTTCCCGTCATCGCGCAGCACGTTCTTGGGGTAGGGCCATTCGAGCTGGGTTGGCTATGGTCATCCCTGGGCGTCGGAATGCTGATGGCATCGGCTTGGCTCGCCTGGCGAAGTCAGCGCGATGTCGGGAACCAGTTGCGGGTGATTGCGGCCTCGATAGGCGTCGGCGGCTTGGCGGTCTGGGGATTGAAATTGTCGGGAAGCGCGGTGCTTGCGCTACCGTTGATCATTATCATCGGGGGCAGTATTGCGTCGGTGACTCCGGTGGTATGGGCGATTCTCCAGGAACTCACGCCGGGACACCTCTTGGGTCGGGTCTTCACGACGTTCAGCACCGGCGGAATGTCGGCAGCGATGTTCGGCATGGCGGGATTCGGATGGGCGGTGGACCGGCTTGGTTCTGAGGCTGGGCTGCTCGGCATCGCCCTGATACTGCTGGCGACGGCGGTTATTGCCGGACATTTCAGTCGTCTTCTACAGCCTGCCGCTCCATTGGTTAGTCCAGCGCCGCCGTAATCGTATCATGCCGAATCCATGGCGGATCGTCCCATCGAATTAGGATCGTTGGAAGCCATGGGGCGGCCCTCGCACGAGAGCCGCCGTACGTATTGGCTGCTGACCCGCGACTTTGGATGGCTGTGGTGGGGTCAGCTGATCTCGCAGGTCGGCGACGGCGTGACCCGGCTCGCGCTGCTCTGGTTTGTGTACTCCGTGACGGGGTCACCGCTCCAGACGACCATCATCGGCCTCTTACAGACTCTTCCGCCCATTGTCTTCGGTCCCCTCATCGGCGTTTATCTCGATCGGTTACCAAAAAAATCGATCATGATCGGCAGCGACCTGGCCCGCGCGGTCATTATCGGTGTGGTGCCATGCTGGGTGACGACGGACACACTCACGGTCGGCTATCTCTATACCCTGGTCTTCCTCAACAGCATCGTCTCAACCGCGTTCGGTCCAGCGCTCATCGCCTCGGTTCCGTTTATCGTTCGTCGCGGACAATTCACGGCAGCGAACGCATTGCTGCAGATCACCTCGAGCGTTGGCGTGATCGCGGGATCGGCACTGAGCGGTATCGGCATCGCGGCCCTCAGCTCGCAGAGGGTGCTCTGCGTGAACGCCGTGACGTATCTCGCCAGCGCGGCCTGTCTGCTGTTCGTTCGTCTTCCGTATGTGGCGGAGTCGCGCCCGAAGGCCGGCCACCGTTTCTTTTCGACCATGCAGGACGTGCGGGATCTTATCGAGGGATTCCACTTCTCCTATCGCCAGCACACAATTCTGCTCCTGATCATCACCGCCGCGATCTACAGCTTCGGAATGAGCGCTTTTTCGACGCTGTTTCCGATTTTGGGGAAAAACATGTTAAAGCTCGGACCGGCCGACGTCGGCTATTTATGGTCCGCGCTGGGAGGGGGGTTATTCTTGGTGTCCGTTGCACTAGTATGGTTAAGTTATTGGGACTTACAGAAACGTATGTCCGCGATTGCGTTTTCCAGCGCGCTGACCGGAGTGGCCTTGTGGGGGTTGGCCATTGCGGGAGACATCGTGGTCGAGGGATTGCTGATGGGGATCATCGGCGCAGGCATTGGACTGTTCACCCCGGTGGCCTGGGGCGTGCTGCAAGAAATTGTCCCCGATCGTCTCGTCGGTCGCGTGCTCACGATTTACGGAGCGGGCGCCATGGCTGCGGCCATGCTCGGCATGATGGCCTTTGCGTGGGTGATGCAGCAGCTTGGTGAACGCGGCACAGTCATCGGCATCGGGCTCGTGACCATCGCCACGACGGCGATGGCCTGGCATGTGGGCCAATGTGTGCGGGAAGAGGGAACAACTACATAATGATTTGTTACGGCCTCCGTACGGGGGATGGAGCCGAGTTTCAAGTCGGCCTATTCTTATCACCCAATCGGATCACCTTCATTCCATGACATATTGCGGGCAGGCAGCACTTGCCATACTCCTGAGCGTTCTTTTATCGAGTGCCGTGGCCGGCGCAAAGGTGTCCGGGTCATCGGTCGTAAACCCTGCGGCCAATCCACCGGATTTGCCCTCGCCCTCGAAACCTGCCGACCCTGTAGCTCCAGAGACTCCCGCTTCGGATACCCCGTCGACGCCGCTCAAACCGGAAGTGCTGGGCCCACCGTCCGTCATGCCGCTGCCGTCACCGCCATTGCCGTCGAATCCTCTGCCGATGCCGCTTCCGCCAACGCCGTCCGAAAAGCGCAGCCCCGATCCACCCCCTTCTGTGAATCCTGCGCAGCCACAGGCTTCATCGCCTCCGCCCCAATCCTAAACACCTGAGGAAGCGTTCGCGTCGATCCTTCCGTACAATTTGATCTTTGAGACAAGCGCGGCATTGAAGGCTTTGGAGAGCCGGTGTCCGAAGAACCGGGCGTTTTCGACGGGCTGGTGTGGCATAATGCGGCTTCTTTTACGGAGGGACTAACATGGCTGAAGTGACGAACGCGAGCGGACTCAAATACGACGACCTGGTTGTTGGGACCGGTCCCGAAGCCAAGACAGGGCAAACCGTGTCCGTGCATTATACCGGCTGGCTGACGGACGGAAAGAAATTCGACTCCAGCAAAGACCGAGGGCAACCATTCAGCTTTCCGCTCGGGGCAGGGCGCGTGATTAAAGGCTGGGACGAAGGGGTCGCTGGAATGAAAGTCGGGGGAAAACGCAAGCTGACGATCCCGCCTGGCCTGGGCTATGGCACGCGGGGTGCCGGCTCGGCTATTCCACCCAATGCCACGCTGATCTTCGAAATAGAACTACTCAAAGTCGGCTGAGCGTCGTGCCGTGGGAGAAATCGAATACGAAGAGTTATCGCGGCGGCGCCAGGCTTTTTGCGAAACAGATGAAATCGGTCCGGTGGTAATGGTCGGGGAGGACCGTTTCAGGCCGGTAGCCAAGATCCAGGAACAGTGTAATGTTGCGTGAAGTTCGCAGCATCGTGCAGACATACAATTTGTGCGCCCCGGCTGCGAGCCGCTCGATTTCCCGCATGAGTCCCTTGCCGATGCCGCGGCCTTGATATCCCGGCCTGACCGAGAGCAGCCGAATGACGCAGACACCAGCCACGCTCCAGAAGCGGACCGAACCTACCAGCAGCCCGTTCCATTCGGCGACGAGGATATGTTTCTCCTGCGCATCCTTTCGGACGTTGTCAATCGTTTCCTTGGTCCAGGCGTTGAGTTCGTACAGACCCTGATATTCTGCAAATGCTTCCGCCTGAACCTTCAAGAGTTCCGGCAAGTCCTGCTCGGTCGCCGGTCTAATGGACAGCATGACGGCAGTCTGAACCGGTCGGCGGTGATTTGGCAAGGACAGGGAAATGGGGAGACGGCGGTGCGACCAAGGCAGAGTCTGGCAACTACGGTGGCAGTTGCAGATCGGTGGATTTGAACGTGAAGATGATCAGGACGGTATATTCATTGTAAAAAGCCGAAGCCTCGTACCACGGCGTTGAATGGACGAAGCGGCCGGTGCCGAGATCGTAAATATCGAGCGAAAGCCGCACCAGTGCGCGTTGGTGCTGATTTTTATACAACGCCACTTCCGGTAGCGCGACCGGCAACAGAATGCTTTGCAGTGCAGGCAGGCCGAAAAGAACCGTTCCCTGTTCGGTGCCCAGTGCCTGGACCATCACTCGGATGAGATACCCCTTGACCTCCGCGCCCTTGCCGATGCGGAGCCCCATACGGCCGAGTTCCCTCGACGTGACGTCTCGCACGAAGAGAAGGTCCGAACTCGACGCGTAGATGACGCCGGTCGTTCGGTCCGCATTATCCTGAAGCAGCGGCGTGCCCATCGCAAAGCCGACAGCCTCGACGATCACAGGTTTGTCGTTCGGAATCGGCACCGTGACGTTTGCGAGACTGCGCTCGATCGCCTGGCCGAGCAGCAATTGCTCGATCGCTGTTCGAGGTGTTTTGGATTGCTGCCGCGGAAGGGCGCATCCCGTGAGCCATGAGCACAAAACGATGGCGAGAACCCATGTGAGGTGCTTGGAAAGCATAGGCGCCGTCTGAGGTCCACTCCGTAATAGCATTCCACGGCTTACGGAAGACATACTCAGCAAGTAGGTGCGGTCCTCCCGCTGTAGGGGAGGCGTCAATCGCATAGGGAGACAATGGTCGGAATGGTGTACGATAAGACGGGCACTGGTTCCCGCTGGTTTTGTTATGGGCAGGCCGCGTTCGCAAGAGATGCTCGGCGTGATCGTGCGGGGGAAATATATGAGAAAACACGCAATGATTGGTCTTCTGGCGGTATTCGTGCTAACAGGTTGCGCGTCGGAAAGTCGCATCAATGACTATCTGACGGGATTTCAAGTGCCGCCCTCCTCGAAGGGACGGGTCACGCTTCCGCTTGTTGTGGGATTACTGATTGCGCTGCCGGAGGCCGAACTCGGCCAGCCGACGACGCCGTCGCCTCCGATGCTCGAGCACTTCGCGGAAAGGATCAAAAAGGAGATCGAGGGATCGGGAGCCATTACGATTCAGCGCATCTTTCCTCCGATGACCATTCCGGCAGGAGGGATCAGCGCCTTGAGCCTTGAACGGCTTCGCGACGTCACGAGAGACAGCGGGCTTGCCAAAGTCATTGTGGCCGTTGCGACGTCACAAACGGCGCAGAAAGTGCAGCCATGGCCCCTCATCGAGACTCAGTTGTTCGCGAGAATGGATGCGGCGGTAGTGGACATTCAGACCGGCCGGGTGCTGGCAACAGAATTCGGCCGGGAGGATTATGTCCTCGGGCAAAATCGCTCGTATAACGCCTTCAGTTATCCACGGCTGTACTATCGGACATTTACCTTTGCCGGGCCGTTTACCATCGTCAGCGGAGATCCGTACCAGGCGCTGGGCGAAGCGGCATTCAGCGGAGCCGCCGATCAGCTCGGCATGAAGCTCCGCCAGCAATTGAATCCCCAGTATGCGGGCACGTGATCGAAAGCGTGACCGTATGATGAGCCTCGAATCGTCCCGCCTGCTGCCGCATCTTGGTTGGATTCGCGCCCAGTTTCCGGCGCTGTCCAAAATGGTGCACGGCCGGCCTGCCGTATTCATGGATGCGCCCGGCGGCACTCAAGTGCCGCAACGAGTGATGGATGCCATGACCGACTACCTCATTCATGCCAATGCGAACACACATGGCGCATTTGTCACCAGCCGGCGGACCGACGACATGTACCGGGCGGCCCATGCCGGGATTGCGGATTTGCTGGGATGCGACGCCGATGAGGTGGTCTTCGGTGGGAACATGACGACCCTCACCTTTGCAATGAGCCGCGCGATCGGTCGAGAGATTCGGGACGGAGATGAGATCGTGGTTACATGTCTCGATCATGACGCCAATGTCGCCCCATGGCTGGCGCTGGAGGAGAAAGGGGCGGTTGTGCGGACGGTGGATATTGACGTCAAGGGCTGCACGCTGGACATGCACGATATGCAGAGAACCCTCACCTCTCGTACGCGCATCGTCGCGGTCGGCTGGGCATCCAACGCGGTCGGCACGATCACGGACGTCCGGGAAGTCGTCCGGCTGGCCCATGCGGTCGGGGCGCTCGTCTATGTGGATGCGGTGCACTACGTGCCGCACCAGCCCGTGGATGTCCGAGACCTGGATTGTGATTTTTTAGCCTGCTCGCCTTACAAATTTTTTGGGCCGCACACGGGAGCGGTCTACGGCAAGCGGGCACACCTCATGCGGCTCAAGCCCTATAAGGTCAGGCCGTGTTCAGAGGCAATCCCGGACCGATGGGAGAGCGGGACCCAAAACCATGAAGGTATGGCAGGGGTTGCTGCAGGCATCGAATATCTTGCGGAACTGGGTCGGCGTGTCAGCCGTGATGCATTGCGCCGGCGCATGGCCGTGACGGTGGCGATGGAGGCGATCAGGGAGTACGAGGCGACGCTCTCACGCCGGTTGATTGAGGGTTTACTCAAGATCCCCGGAGTGACGATCTACGGCCTGACGGATCTCGGGCGCGTCGCCGAACGCACTCCGACCGTCTCGATTCGAATGAGCGGGTATCCACCGCTGGATCTGGCTGAGGATCTCGGCGAGCGGAGAATCTTCGTGTGGTCGGGAAATTTTTACGCGCAAAATTTGACGCAGAGGCTTGGCGTCGAATCGGACGGAGGGTTGCTCCGCATCGGCCTCGCTCACTACAACACCATGGAGGAGATCGAGCAATTGCTGGATCTCCTCCAGGCGCTTCCGCTACGTCCCTAATCGTTCGCTCACTGTCACGCTCATTTTGCGGTCCCGCCCGCTGACGCCTCCGTGTTTTTGTCTGGAACGACCGTGAAGTAAAGGGTGCCGATTGGGTTCCTGTCCGCCTCGCCGGTGCCGATATACATTCTGACCTTATACTGCCCAATGGGCCATCCCGTCGTGGGACGTTTCATGGAAACGTAGCCCGATTGGTCCTCCGTGGTGATGATCATGCCGTCTTCTCCCAACAGGAGGTTGGGAGAGACGCCGTCCTGGCCTTCGATGAACCAGCGGCCATACACGCGAAATTCCGCGCCGTGCTGATGAAGCTGAAAGACGACAAAAATCTCGGGGACGTCAGTGGTAAAGACCGTGCTGGGTTTCACAGGCACAATTTCATAGACGCGCAGCCTGCTCATCACCAATTCCTGGTTATGCGCGGTCATGATGGTGTTGAAGACGCCCTGAGGCGGGCGATCCTCAAAGCCGCTGTTGTCGTATGGGTAGGAGAGAGAGGCCGCCAAGGTCTCTACATTCTTGAAGACAGTCAGCATGATCAAGGTCACGATCAGAGCGATAAGAAGTTTCATGATGTTTCGCCTTTCTGAAAAGGGCGTAAAAAGTTTCACATTGTATCGCTCGTCGTTCTGTACGTCCACCCCGAAAGAAGTAACAGGAGCAAGCAGCTCCGAAAATTTGATGGCGAGCTTCAGGCCAACTTCCCCTTTAGCGTCTAGCCCCCTTCTTCTAGGGCATTCATATCACGTGACACTAACCGTATCCTTTCTTTCAGGGCAACGATGACGCTTTAATCAGGAGGCACATATGCGGCATGTCCTGCAATGTCTCGTGGTCGCCATGGTCGTCGGCGTCCTGGCGACGGGTTGCCAGACCATGACCGGCGAAACCGCCGGGCAGAATGTTACTGACACAGGTATCACGACGGCGGTCAAGTCGAAGTTGGCCGGAGATCGGATGGGGACTCTCGGACGCGTCAGTGTGAAAACTGTCCGCGAAACGGTCTACCTTACGGGCGTCGTTCCTACCGCTGCCGAAAAGGCCCGTGCCGAACGGCTCGCGAAGGAAGTCGACGGTGTGAAGAAGGTGCAGAACAATCTCCAGGTGGACACGAGTCAGAATCGTTAACGGACGCACGCGGCCACTGGCATAGCGGTTTTGAGAGAAGGCACAGGCGACTCGCCTTTATGATTCGAGCCCCTATCCAGTCTGTCGCAAAGGGTGGCTGTTGGACCCTCCTCCTGCAGCCGCCCTTTACATTTTTCCGGATGCGCGAGTGAGCCATGCCATCCACCGCTAAACGGCCTCTGCCGCCTCTGATTTATCGGGTGCCTGCCCCGTTTACCTCCTCCAGTGACCACTGGGTCAAGGTATGTGGGTGGACACTCATCCTGAGTGCCTGCATGGCCTTTTGGGTTATGGTTGTGAAAGCCATCATAGGCTGGTTCTGATTCCCGCCAGTCGTAGATTATAAGGCCCAAGGACTGTACTTCCTGCCTCGTCTTGGCGCGGATTTTCCCTCAAATATTGACTAGGTGCGCTCATACCTGTTCCAGAAACGTGGAGGGTGGCACATGTTGTCCTATTGTTTCCCTTTGATCTCCACCTTAAACTTTGGTATTACGATTGCTACTTTAGTTAGGAGGTCATATGACGAAGTCCACTGAACCACAATATCGCCTGCTGTCTCGCGTTGATATCTCTCTGCCCCGCCGGGGAGGGGTTTCCTGGGGCAGTCTGTTAAAAGTCAGCCAAACGCGAATTGTGTTGTTCAGCAAAGAGGATTACAAACCAAACACGAGAGTCTCGCTGCAATTCCGTTTTCAGACTGACGACGGGAAAGAGGCGAAGGAAACCGCGGACGCGATCGTAACCTGGCAATGTGGGAACAACGCAGGGCTTGATTTCGATCCTTCCTTCGCCTCCGATCGTCCCACCTCTCTTCTGGGCCGATATTTACTCAAGCGCTCCGACGCTGCCTTGGACGGTGAGCACAGCAAGGTTCTCGTACAGCCGACTGCGCCGCTGCCCGCTCCCTCGAAGGGCATGGAGACCGTGCTGCTCGTGGAGGATGAGGAAATGCAACGAACGGTGTTCCGAAAGACGCTCGAAAAGAGCGGATACACCGTGTTGGAAGCCCGGTTCAACAGTGAAGCGTTTATGCTCTACAAACGGAACATGGATACGATTCGTCTGATTGTGACGGATGTGATGATGCCCGGCATCAGTGGACGTGAACTGGCCGAACCCTTACGCTCGACACGACCGGACCTGCGGATCGTCTATATGTCCAGCTCTCCGCATCCCGAACTGCTCCGTTACCGGGTCCTCAGTGAAGACATGCCGTTCCTTCAGAAGCCCTTCAGTCCCGACATCCTTACCCGGAAGGTCCGTGAGGTACTGGGTGCTCATTAGCCTCTTTGAAAGTACTTCCTGCCAGAAATTGCGTGGCTTGCAGATCTTCCCTAAAACCGCCTGAGCTGCTGTACAAGCAATGAGGCCACCTCGCCGAGGTTGAAGGGCCAAGCATACCGGAATGTCACTTCCGGGTACGTGGTTCGTAGCGCGGCGAGAGTTTCGGGGATGTCTGTTTCCGAGTGCCCTCCACCGGGCGTAAACATGGATGGCACGATGACAATCTCCTCGGCGCCCTCGGCGATCAGGCCTTCCACCGCTTCTTCCACCGTCGGCGCGCAAAACTCGTTGTAGGCAATCGCGAACAACTCTCCATTGAGCGCCGCTTTTACGTGACCGGCGAGTGCCTGTAACCCAGCCTGGTAGGGGTCTGCCTGGGGAGATCGTGGCCAGTGGCGGATGCGCCCGTCCAGGGCGCTCTCTTCAGGTGTCGGCGGCGTCCCCGATGCCCGGCGCTGGCTTTCCAGCGACTTCTGCTTCGTGAGCAGGTCCCGCGGGTAATCTTTTGGGATTGCGCCATGTCCGACGAGCACGACGCCTCGTCGATTCTTCACCGCCATTAATTTTCTGCGAGGCCTCCCCCAAATGGATATGTCTTTACGATAACAGTAGCTGATACGTTGAGCAAGGGGACATCAGACCATTCTACGCGCAATTCATCGGACGGTAATGTGAACGGCATGATACTGCGGCCTTTTCTATATGCCATCGCGGCATGCGCGGCGCTGATGGGCTCGTATTTTCTGCCCGGGTTGCAGATGGGTCAGGCGTTGTCAGAATCTGGTCGGACCAATCTACCGTTTCGCATCGGCGAGCGGCTCATGTACAACCTCAGTTGGGGCGTGATATCGGCCGGCACGGCTGTGTTGGAAATCGGGGACCCGGAGATCTTCGAAGGCCACCCAGCCTTGCGGCTGATGCATACCGCGCGCTCCAATGCCGTCGTGTCCGCATTTTTTGTGATTGATGATCGCCTGGTCTCGCTTGTTGACGATCACACGTTGCTTCCTTACCGGCTCTCATTCCTTCGCCGCGAAGGCGCCCGCAGGAATGACATCGAGGTGCTGTTCGACCGGGATCTGCGTCAGGCCAGCCTGAACAAGGATGGGCGGACCGAGCAATACGAGATTCCTCCCGATGCGCAGGACAGCCTCTCGTGGTTGTACTACATTCGCACACTGCCCTCATCTGCCGACGCCTCGTCCGTCACGGTCCCCATCTTTCACGAGGGACGCAACACGGTCATCGAGGTTCGATTTGAGGGGATCGAGCATGTCACAAGCGGGCAGGGCGAAGTCGAGACTGTTCACGTGGTCGCGATGATGCCTCCGAAAGGCCTTTTTTCAAACCGCGGACCGATCGACGTCTGGCTAAGCAATGATGCCGCCCGCGTCCCCATATTGATCAAGACAAAGATCGTAGTGGGGTCTATCGCTGCCACCCTGATATCCCGCGAAGGCGACTGAGAAGGCAGGCTACAACGCGAACTCGGCCCAGAGGAACGTATGATCCGATGAGCCCGCTGCTCGTCGCGGCTCGATGTCTACTTCCACCTTCGTGCACCGCTCGGCCAGCGACGCGGTAGCGAGAATGTGGTCAATCCGCCAGCCTTTATTCGCGTCCAAGGAGTTGGGTCGCAGATAGTCCCAGAACGTAAACTGCTGGCGGTCCGGGTATAGCTTTCTGAACACATCCACAAATCCCCAGGCCACCGTCTCCTTATAGGCGTTACGCGCGAGCTCGTGAAAACACACATGCTGCAAATGCTTCTCGGGACTATGGACGTCCACGGGCTCGGGGGCGACGTTCATGTCGCCGCACCAGACCACCGGCCGGTCGGGAGACAGGTGCTTGTCGAAATAGACCCGTAGGCGCTTGTACCATTCGAGCTTGTAGACGTATTTCGGCGAGTCCAGCTTGAACCCGTTCGGAATGTAGGTGTTGATGATCGTGATTCCATTGATGACAGCGCGTACGAGCCGCGCTTCATCCGGATCCTGTCCGTCATCCAGCCCGAAGCAGATCTCGTCCGGAATGACCCGGCTCAACATCGCCACGCCGTTGTACGACTTCATGCCGCGGAAAATTGTGTGATAGCCCGTGGAGGCCAGTGCCAAGGCGGGAAACTCAGTGTCCTGCACTTTTGTCTCCTGGAGGCAGAGGACGTCGGGTTGTTGCTGCTCCAGCCAGCCGAGTACTACTGGTAGACGCTTTCTGAGAGAATTTACATTATAAGTCGCGATCTTCATGAATTGATTTTACCCTGCAAGGCGCGATAATTCCTATAGTGGAGTCAGCTGTCGCGGTCGGTGTTGATACCATAGGAGGGCGATATGAAAAGACACCTAGTCCTGGCTGTATATGCCATGACGTCAGTGATGGGACTGTTTTTTTCGAGTGTCGCAGACGCGCAGCTCGACCGGAGCCCGGGCATGCGGACTGACAAAACCGCGACCAGCGTGACCGGAGAAGTCTTGAAGATCGAAGGCCCCAATTACGTCGTGCGGGACAGCTTCGACAAGGAAGTACGGTTGCGTGTGAGCGCGGACACCAAAATTGTCGGGACGCCGCCGAAAGTCGGCGATAGGATTGAAGCGAAGGTGACGGAGGGCGGCCAGACCACGGCCATTCAAGTGACATCCGCCAAGACGTCTCGCCCTCCTGCGACCGAGAAGGGCTCGCGTAGCGACAAAGGATCCGGGGCAGAGACAGACCGTAAGTAATCGACACTGAGAGGAGAGGATGATGATGAAGGCATACACAGCCGGTGTTGCATTGGGAGCGCTCCTGATCATACACGGTGGTGCGCAGGCGCAGACCCAACGCTCCGTTCCAGTGCCGTGTCCAGAAGGGCCAGCGTCAGGGCTCGGCGCTCAAATGAATCCCATTCCATGCCTGAACAATGCACCGCCTCCGACTTTACCATCACGGAACGAATCGAGCGGGGTGACATCGGGCGCTCCCATCGCTCCGGGGCCGCCGGGGGATGTCGGAACCAAGTCGAACGCGCTTCAGCCCGGCGTATATTCCGGCAAAGGCAGGCCGCCGGAGACCGGCAAGAATCCTGATACGGGTGTGTATTCCGGTTCGGGGATGCGCTAAGCGTCTTCTTCAACCGGCCAAGCGTTTGGAATAAGGCTGCAGGTGCTGGGTGGCGGGATTGTAGACAGGTGGTGACGTCGGTTTTGCGTATTTTCTATCGTTCCACCGCCCGGAAAGATAGCTCACCAGCAAATACGCGACCGTGGCCCCGCCGACGAACACCAGCGGGTTTTCTTGAAACAACTGCAAGGGATGGCGGAGGCGCTTCGCGACACTGAGCCTGAGCTCATCTATGCTGATTGCCATTGGCATTGCTCCGGATGCTACTGGACAATAAATATCCGATGCTCGCGCTGATCAGCAGCGATTGAAGCGGATACTGGCGAACCATGCGCACAAGCGTATTCCTCAGGCCTTGCAGGCGCGCCTCTCGCAGGTAATAGCCAGCTTCATCGAGCTGGGCTGCTGCGATCATCGCCACATCCACGAGAGAGCGAGTGCGAGGGACGTACTCCCGAATCATGCCGGCGAGGGATTCGAGTTGATTCCCCAGGGACGCCGCTCCGTAATTTGTTTCCGTTTCAACGGTTGCCAATCGGCCATGTGATGAATCGGCCATGCCACTACCTCGTTGGCGGGTTTTCCTCTACTATCACGTAACAAAACAACGGTCGGCCGACAATAGACAAAACACCGATGACATCCATGAAAAAGTCCAGCCCAGTCCCACAAAAGGGTGCTGTTGCGGCGGCATCCGGATGGGTACAGTGGAACATGCTCTTGACTGCCGGGGAGTTATGGAGACTGCTCACGGCCACCGGCCTGAAGTGGTGGGACGACAATGCGCTTCGTCTGAGCGCGGCTCTCTCTTATTACACACTGTTTTCTCTGGCTCCCTTGCTCATCATCGCGATCGCAGTAGCGGGATTCGTCTTCGGGGAAAAGGCGGTGCAGGGCGAACTCATGGGCCAGATTCAAGGCTTCGTGGGCGCGGACAGTGCGCTGGCGATTCAGGGCATGATTGAAAGCGCCCGCAAGCCCAGCGCCGGCGTCTTTGCCACCGTCATCAGCCTTGTCACGTTGGTCGTCGCATCCACGGGCGTCTTTGCCGAGCTCCAGGATGCGCTCAATACGATCTGGAAGATCAAGCCGAGGACAGGTCGCGGGATCACGGGCGCCGCCCGGGACCGCTTCATGTCCTTTGTGCTGGTCATCGGCGTGGGATTCCTCCTGATTGTCTCCCTCATTCTCAGCGCTGCATTGGCTGCGGCGGGGAAATTTCTGGATCAACTCCTGCCCGGTCCTGAATTCATGATGCACATCGTCAATTTCCTTGTCTCCTTCGCGGTCATTACCTTATTGTTCGCACTCATGTACAAAGTCTTGCCGGATGCCCATATCGCTTGGGATGACGTGTGGATCGGTGCGGTCGTCACCGCTCTGCTCTTTACCGTCGGAAAATTTTTGATCGGCATGTACATCGGCAAGAGCGCGGTCGCGTCGACGTACGGCGCAGCCGGCTCTCTCGTCGTCATCCTGGTCTGGGTCTATTATTCCGCGATGATCCTGTTCTTTGGCGCTGAATTTACCTTCGTGTACGCGAACCAGTATGGCTCGCACATCGGCGCGCAGAGTCTCGCGGCCGAGAGCAAGGAGGACGATGCGTCGTTGAACCGACGGTTAGCGTAGGACGGGAGAGGATTCTTCCGAGAACGTCTTGCCGAGCAGCGCCCGGCGTATTTCCAGCATTCCCAAGGTGTCGCGCTTACAGTAATCGAGCAGCGCCGCGCAGATGCGCGTCTTCTCTCGAGGGGTGGTCTCTGCGGCAATCATGCGAGCATAGAGAAGCGGCGCCAGCCCGCCTTCCTGAATTTCCAAATCGCCATAGTCGAGCGAAGGGACGAGAGCTGGCAGGACCGCCTTGATCGAGAATGAGCCGAGAAATCCGGGATGGTAGTAATGCTTCCGCACGACGATCAGGAGGTCCCACAGGCGGCTCGCCGCAGCGGACAGCTCGCGTCGGAGTTTCGGGAAGGCCTCGGCAAGATCCGTCAGAATCCGCCACTCATATCCTGAATAGACGCAGATGCTGCCTTCATGGCCGAGCGACGCCAGCAAGGTGACAGCCAGTTCCTCGCGCGGGTCCCGCTGTTCCACACAGAGATAATGATCATGCCGGACCGTGCCGTCCTCCATCTCGATATGGTTCGACCATTGAAAAGGCAGGGTATGGTAGGGGTGAGTCATGGGATACTGGGGGACCGAAGGCATGAAGGTTTCAAAGTCGAGATGATGGACTGGATACCGGATGGTCTGAAGGGCCGACTTCAAGTCCGGACCGATCCATTCCAGGTTGGCCTTCATCCGTTGTTGCACGCCCGAAAGCTTGAAGTCATCCGGAATGTGGTCGATCAGCTCGATCCCCTGTTGGACGAGCTTGTCGAAGGTTCTTTTCCCTCCCGGTAGATGGAAGACCCACCGGTCGTCTTTGTGTGCGGTGCAATGCTCCCAGAAGGGGCAGCTGAAAGGCACATGACAGTGGCTGCCGGGTTCGACATCCGGCGTGGTCTCCTCCAGGAGCATCTGCTTCATGATGGATAGGCGCGCGGGAATGTCGGGAAGCCGCGGCCTCACTTCATTCGTCACGTCTTCCTGAAGGAAAAGCTGCGCGAGGTCCACCTCTCCCCCGCGGTACACGTATTGGCGGTTCAGATGCATCAGGTGCATACCGCCGAGCGCGATCCCGAACCCCTCCAGCACGTACGCCTGGACGGCAAGATCGTCCAAGTGGATCGCTTTGACTCTCGTAGAGGCTTTGACTTCGATCAACCGCCAGTATGAGGTGCCGGCAATCCGTTCGAGGATATCCACGCGGATCAAGACATGGTCGAATTGAAAGGCGCCTTCAAAAATAACCGTCACGGCCGGGTCATCCAACAGTTGGCGGGTTCTCTTCACCGCGAGTGCGACATTGCGATGATCGAAGGCGACCAGCACGCCGCAGGGAAACTGCCGCCTCGCCAGTTCCCCGATCCCCGTGCCGTTGTCCAGCACCGCCTGTGTCTGCTCATCAGGCGCGGTCGCAAGTTCGGGCGAATGGATCTCCAGGTACAACCGTTTGTGACATTGCAAACCGGAGACGAATTTGGATTTAGACAGGCGGGGTTCGATAGGAAACAGCGTGAGCTGACTCATCGGCGACAAAGTATATCGCATCCACCGTGAGATAGGGAAAATTTCTAGGTACAGAGTGGATGGCGAGGGGTTCCCGTGACTCGGCGACAGGACCGTTCCAGGAGTTTAGCTGGTGGCCAATTCTTCCGGCAATAGATGGTGCTCTCTGATGTGCTGCCGTATGCCCGGGAGCGCTCTGTAGAATAACGCCGAAGCGATAAGCGTGATGAGTCCGCCCGCGGCGACTGTGATGGGTGTGCTGAGGTATGTGGCGCCCAAGCCAGCCAGCAAACTGCCGACCGTCGTGAACCCGAGGGAAACCATGGCATACAGGCTCATCACGCGTCCTCGCAGAGTCTCCGGAGCCAGCGATTGTAACAGCGTATTGGTGCCTGCCAGGCTGATCAGCATGCCATACCCGATGGCTAACAGTGCCGGGATTGACAACCAGAGCGTCGAACTGGCCGCCAGCACGATCTGTCCGGCGCCGAAGAGGGCCACGGCGATGGCAATCGTTGTGCCCAGGCCTTGGACTCTTCGGCGCTGCGCAATTTGGAGCGCGCCGATGAGCGCGCCGAGGCCGGTAGCAGCCATCAGGATGCCGAGGCCATGCGGGCCCGTCTTCAAGATGGCGCCTGCAAAAACCGGCAGCAACGTCGAATAGGCCATCGCGAAGAAACTGAGCACGGTCACGACCGTCAACAGCGCCCTGACATGCGGCGTGTGCCAGGCATACCGAAGACCTTCGGCGAGGAAGCGGGCGGCGCCACTCTCGGAAGTCCGGTGGGTCTTCTCGACCCGCATGGCGAGCAGGCACCCGATCACGATGAGGAAGCTGAGAGCATTCAACAAAAAGCACACGCCTTCGCCGACCGTCACGACCAGCATTCCGGCGACGGTTGGGCCGATGATACGGGCCGCGTTGAAGGCGGAGGAGTTCAGGCCAATGGCGGATGGAATGACGCTTCTCGGCACAAGGTCGGTGACGAAGGCATGGCGCGCCGGAATGTCCACCGCGTTCACGATGCCGATGAAGGTGGCAAGCCCCAGCACCCATTCGATGGTGATCTGGCCGGTGAGCGTGAGGACGGCGAGTGCCGCGGCTTGGAGGAGCGACAGGGTTTGCGTGGCGATCATCACGCGATGGCGCGGCCAGCGGTCCGCCAGCAGGCCGCCGAGCAACCCGAAGAGCAGGATCGGCGCCCGGGACATGAACTCTGTCAGCCCGAGCAGAAACGGGGAACCGGTCAAGCGGTAGACGAGCCAGGCTTGGGCCAGGCTCTGCATCCACGTGCCGCAGAGCGACAGCCCCTGCCCGGCGAAGAACAAGGCGAAGTTTCTGTGGGCCAGGGCGCGCCATGCCCATCCGCGGCGGTCGGATCCCACGGCCTGTTTCACATCAACAGGAGTCGGCATTCCTTCCTTTCTTCTCCATCATACCTCAGTTCACCCCTTCTATCGCTTGCGTAAGCCGTTCCGATGCGGTACAAGATCAGGGAATGACTGTGAGGGAGAATCCATGGCCAAGATGTTGAACTGTCTGAAAGAGGGTTGCACGTTCGTGGTGAGGGGCGAGTCCGTGGACGACATCCTCACGAAACTCAAAATGCATGCGATGATCGCGCATCAGATGCCGCAACTGCCGGCTGATCTCGTGGAGAAGGCCAAGGCGGCTGTTCGCGAAGGTTAAGGCCGGCCGCTGAAGTCCTGCCTGTTCCATTCGTCCTTGCCCCTAACGGGCGGGGGACACCTCGCCCCTCTATAGCGCAGAGGTTTTTGTTGGGGAGGGCTGTATGCCTTCCCGTTAGTTTCGAGAGGAGCCTATGGCTGTCAACGACAAGCAAATCATTTTTTCGCTCATCGGCGTGGGACGCGTGCACCCGCCAAAGCGTCAGGTCCTCAAGGACATCTATCTCTCCTTCTATTATGGCGCGAAGATCGGCGTATTGGGCCCGAACGGCTCCGGCAAGAGCACGTTGCTTCGCATCATTGCGGGCGCGGACAAGGATTACCTCGGAGAGATCACATTCTCCAAAGGGTATTCCGTGGGATTGCTGGAACAGGAGCCGCAGCTCGACAAGGACAAGTCCGTCAAGCAGATCGTGGAAGAGGGGCGGCAGGATGTCGTCTCGATGCTGCGCGAGTACGAGGCGGTCAGTCTGAAGTTCGGCGGCCCACTCTGCGCGGAGGAGATGGATAAGCTGCTGGCGAAGCAGGGACAATTGCAGGAGAAGATTGAAGCCGTGAACGGTTGGGAGCTCGAGAGCCAGCTGGAAGTGGCGATGGATGCGTTGCGATGCCCCCCGGCCGACACGAAAATAGCCGTGCTCTCGGGCGGTGAGCGGCGACGCGTGGCCTTGTGCCGCCTGCTGATCCAGGAGCCGGACATCCTGCTGCTCGATGAGCCGACCAATCATCTGGACGCGGAATCTGTCCAATGGCTCGAGCAGCATCTTCAGCAATATAAGGGGACGGTCATCGCGATCACGCATGATCGGTACTTTCTGGACAACGTCGCGGGCTGGATTCTCGAATTGGATCGCGGACAAGGCATTCCCTTCGAAGGCAACTACTCGTCCTGGCTCGAACAAAAGCAGGAACGGCTCGAGCGGGAGGAGAAGTCGGAATCCAAGCGCCGGCAGACATTGGCCCGTGAGTTGGAGTGGATCCGCATGAGCCCGAAGGCCCGGCACGCCAAGGGCAAAGCGCGCATCACACGGTATGAAGAATTGCTCAGTGCCGAGAATGAGAAGATGGCCGACGATCTTGAAATCTACGTCCCGCCGGGACCGCGCCTTGGAGACATCGTGCTAGAGGCCCGTGACGTCAGCAAGTCGTTCGGCGACAAGCTGCTGTTCGAACACGCGAACTTCAATCTGCCCCAGGGCGGGATCGTCGGCGTCATGGGGCCGAACGGGGCCGGCAAGACCACGCTGTTCCGGATGATCACGGGCAGCATCAAGCCAGATGCCGGCTCCTTTAAGGTCGGAGAGACCGTCAAGATCGGCTACGTCGATCAGGACCGGACGTTGGACGCCGGCAAAACCGTCTGGGAAGTGATTGCCGACGGTCGCGACACGGTCACCCTGGGAAAGAAGGAGATGAACTCACGGGCGTATTGCGGCCGGTTCAATTTCGGCGGCTCGGATCAGCAGAAGAAAGTGAAAGATCTGTCCGGCGGCGAGCGCAACCGGCTGCATCTCGCACGCATGCTGAAGGAAGGCGCGAATCTTCTGCTGCTGGACGAACCCACCAACGACTTGGACGTGAACACGCTGCGGGCGCTGGAGGAGGCGTTGGAAAAGTTCGGCGGATGCTGCGTGGTGATCAGCCACGATCGCTGGTTCCTCGATCGTATTGCCACGCACATCCTGGCGTTCGAGGACGACAGCCAGGTGATGTGGTTCGAAGGCAACTTCAGCGAGTACGAAGCCGATAAGAAAAAGCGGCTGGGAAAGGACGCGGACCGGCCCCACCGTATCCGCTACAAAAAACTCGTCCGCCAGTGACGGCACGCATCAGGGCTGCTCAATGCCATATCGCGGCGCGGCAATCCGCTCGCTGCGGCAGCACGGGCAGCGCGCCGGGCGCGTGACGCGGCTTCGCCGGCGGAAGACGTACCCGCATTCCTCGCATGCGGCCGGCTCTAATATGAACCGAACTCCAGGTTCACGGGCAACCGTCCGCGCGACGTGGAGGAGGTGCTCTTCGACGTGGCGCTCCGAAATCCCAAGGAACGCGGCGAGGTCCTTTGAGGAATATCGCGTCA
The DNA here is from genome assembly GCA_005877815.1 of Nitrospirota bacterium. Taxonomy (GTDB): domain Bacteria; phylum Nitrospirota; class Nitrospiria; order Nitrospirales; family NS-4; genus NS-4. The sequence continues at coordinate 1,992 of VBOG01000037.1, read as the reverse complement.
CGCGGAGCGCCTCGATGATGTGCTGTCTGATCGTCAATGCCGCCATGTTCCGCCTTCCGCTGTCGCAAAACCTACCATGTTCTCCGCGAGCGGACAACACGGTGTGGTACACTCCGCGTCTTGTGAGGACTGCCGCATGAAGCTCGTGAGAAGTCGAGCGAAGAAAGTCGGGATGCCTCCCGGCACGCTTGTCCATATCGGCGATCAAACGTCAAAACGGGTCCGAATCACCGTCTTCGAGTACGATGCAACGTCCTTTCAAGAGCGACAGCTCTCGGGACCCGACGACATTCGTGTGGCCGCATCGCAGAAAATCACATGGGTGGACGTCGGGGGAGTGCATGACCTGGCGGTCATTGAAGCGATCGGCCAGCGGTTTCAGCTCCATCCCTTGCTACTTGAGGACATCGTCAATACCGACCAACGCCCCAAACTCGACGACTACGAGACGTATTACTACGTCGTGCTGAAAATGTGTTACGCCGGCCAGCGGCGCGAGGACATCCACGTAGAGCAGGTCAGCTTGATCCTGGGCACGACCTTCGTGCTGTCGTTCCAGGAGAACGGCGGGGACGTCTTCGATCCTGTAAGGGAGCGACTGCGCACCGGTAAAGGGCGGATCCGGCAATCTGGAGCCGATTATCTCTTGTATCGGCTGATGGACGGCATCGTCGACCACTATTTCGAGGTGATGGAGACGCTGGGAGAGAAGGTTGAAACGGTGCAAGACGAATTGCTGGACAATCCGCAGCCGGAATTGCTGCGCAGCATCCATGCGCTCAAGAGAGAGCTCATCTTCCTGCGACGCGCCGTGTGGCCGTGTCGCGAAGTCATGAGCAGCCTCGAGCGATCGGAATCATCGCTCGTGCAAGGCGCCACGAAACTCTATATCCGGGACGTCTACGACCATGTCGTGCAAATCCTGGATACGATCGAGGCGTTGCGCGAGATGGTGACCGGGATGCTGGACATCTATCTGTCGAGCATCAGCTACCGCTTGAACGCCGTCATGAAGGTCTTGACGGTAATCACGACGATTTTTATGCCGCTGACGTTTATCGTCGGCATCTACGGCATGAACTTCCAATATATGCCGGAATTGGAATCGAGATGGGGGTATCCCGCCGTGCTGCTTGTCATGGTGTCCATCGCGGCCAGCATGTTGATATTTTTCAAACGGAAAAAATGGTTATGACGCCCGTTTGCGTTCCTCGGGAACGATGACGTAGGTCGTCTCGACGACGATGACTTCGTCCTCCGGGGCTTCCGGACCGACGCCCGCCCATCCGCTCTCGCGCCACTCAGCCGCGCGGTTGTTGATGTCTACGGATCCATGTGAATCGATGATATTGACGGCGTTATCCAGGTCGCCGTCATCAACACCGGCGACACAGACCAGGGTCCCGCCACGGCGCACGGCCTCGGCATAGTATTTCGCCTTGTTCTCCGGCATGCCGAGATCGAGCAACGTCCTCGTCGCGCTTTCCACGGGAGCGCTCATTCCACCGGCGCCGTGTTCGGTCGTGGTGACCGGGCCATGGGTCGATGTCGTGTCCTGAGAGTACTTGCTCTTGTCGGCTTCCGTGATGGTGCTGATACGGTCCGCTTCGATTCCGCTGTCCACCAAGTCCTCCATGACGTCCTGCGCTTTTTGATAGTCGTCGAACAGACCAATGACCGTTTTAGGCATCACGTTCTCCTTTCGTCCGCCGCAGCCGGAATGCCGCGGCTCTCGAAGAGATAGCCACACGGCCGGTCCGGCAACAATAGATAAAAGGGTCCCGCGGACGATCAAAATGTCCAAGACACATGGAGAGGAAACGTGAAAGAAAAACGCTACATCTCGGCGGCGACGGCGCTTCGCAACCGCATATATTCCTGCGGCGTCACGATACCTTCTTCTTTCGCGGCCTTCAAAAAGGCCTCCACGGCCGCATGGCGGTCTTCTGGCCAGGACGTACCTTCAAGCATCTCGGCGAGCATATCAAGGGT
>VBOG01000172.1:2659-3288 GCA_005877815.1 Nitrospirota bacterium | reverse complement strand
GATCACTTCACTCTTGCCGCCGAATCCGCCGCCTACCAGCGGCTTGATCACGCGGACTTGCGCTTCCGGCATTTGCAGCGTGGCGGCTAGGGTCTTCATGAGGTAATAGGGTACCTGCGTGGACGACCACACGGTTAGGCTGCCATCGGGCTGAAATGCGGCGAGTGTTGAGTGCGGCTCGAGCGCGGCATGGGTTACCTCGGCGCAATCGAAGCGGTCCTCACGAATGTAGTCCGCTTGCGCAAAACCGGCTTGCACGTCTCCGAAATGATGATGGTATTCCCTCTCGATGTTGTGCGGCCTGTTATCGTGGATCAGATTGTCTACCGCCAGCATCGATGTTTCGGGATCGAAATAGGCTGGCAGGACCTCGTAATCGACACGGATCAGTCGAAGGGCTTCTTCCGCGATCCATTCCGACTCCGCCGCCACGCCGGCCACGTTGTCGCCAATGTAGCGAACCTTGTCGACGGCGAAAATGGTCTCATCGTGACCGACGGGGAGTATGCCGTACTACACCGGCGTGTCCAGGCCGCTGAGCACGGCGTATACGCCGGGCAGGCTTTCCGCCGCAGAGGTGTCGATGGAGCGAATACGCGCGTGGGGATGCGGGCTGTGCAGGACCCTGC
>VBOG01000172.1:1715-2604 GCA_005877815.1 Nitrospirota bacterium | reverse complement strand
TGGCAAGCCTCCCCCTGGGCGCGTGGGCTTTTGTAAACGAAATGCGGACGATAACCTCCCACCGCCACCCTGGGGTTGATTGCGCGTCGGCGGGCAACTCCAAAAACGATTTAGCCGCGGCTGCTCAACCTCTCGCGTGCGAGCTCAACGGCCTTCCGCACGGAGGCTATAATCTGCGAATATCCCGTGCAGCGGCAGAGGTTGCCGGAGAGCGCCTCCCTGATTTCCTGTTCGCTGGGGTCGGGATTCTGCGCCAGCAAATACTTAGCGGCAAGAATCACGCCTGGCGTGCAGTAGCCGCACTGCGCGCCGCCCTCCATGGCAAATCCCCGCTGCAGGGCATCGAGCTCTTGCCCCGATTCTGTATCGGCCGCGACACCTTCGATGGTGGTGATTTCAGCTTCCTGGTAGGAGACCGCCAGCATCAAGCAGGACATCTGCGGCTCGTCATCGACCAGCACGGTGCAGGCGCCACAGCTCGAGTCGTCGCAGCCGCGCTTGGTGCCGGTCAGGCGCAAGTCATCGCGCAAGACATCGATCAGCAGGCGGTTCGGCTGCAACTCGATCTCATGCAGCTGACCATTGATCCGGAGACGCACCCATTCAGGATTCACTGATTCACCCTCGCGCTTCGAGACATGCCACTGACATTCTGCGCGGTCCTTCGCTTCGCCCATGTATATCTCGTCAGAGATATCATGTCCTCACCACGGAAACGTCGCGGATGAAGACATCGCCGCCACAGAACAGTCCCTTATTGCACTAGCTCTTCCGGCTTCTTTGGCACGATCCAATCCTTTTCCTTCATGATCGAGCGAAGCGTTTCCTTATCCGCCTCGGAAGGAAGCACTGTGGGAAGGTACCCCTGGTACTGCTCCGCGCTGAGCGG
>VBOG01000172.1:1012-1616 GCA_005877815.1 Nitrospirota bacterium | reverse complement strand
CATCCCGGTAAAGTTCACGCGAGGCCTCGTTCAGGTGGTCCTTATCCGCGGTCTCGCGAGCATCTCGTTCGTTATAACGGCCCTTCAATCCCCAAACATAGGACCATTGCGCTGATGACGAATGGTCCGTGCCAAAGAGGTCGAACGAGGTGGGCAGCCACTTGTTGTAATACCTCTGGATAATGGGAACGGGGATCCTGCCGGCCTGGATGATCCGCCGCAGCCCGCTGTTTCCTGTGCCCAGGTGGAAGGATTCTTCTTTGAGCATGGGAATCATGCTCTGTGCCAGCGGCTGAAACCCGGAGTAGGAAAGCATGGTTAGCTGGAACTTGCCGTCGCGGTCCACGAACTGCGTATAGGTGTAGAAGTCGAGCCAATTCTCTACAATCTCGTTGAAGGCGCCCAGCAGGCGATCATCCGTGAAGGCCCGGCGCTCGAGCAGCTTCTGCGCCTCGATGCGCCCGGAGCGGCCGAACTGGGTGATGAGGATGTGGCTCATCTGCCAGCCGTGGCGCATCTCCTCCGTCATGACCCTTACCAGGCTCAAGTAGTCGTAGCGGCTGGGCGCCGTCTCAAACAGGTGGCGCTGCTGTTCCACCGAGGC
>VBOG01000172.1:0-919 GCA_005877815.1 Nitrospirota bacterium | reverse complement strand
TTGGCCTCAAACTTGTATTCACTGAACTCGGGCGCATCGAGCCCGATATCCTTCTGCCAGCCGTAGAAGTAGTCAATCCAGTCGTCGAAATTGGAGACTTTAAGCATGGCAATCCTCGATTAATGCCTGATCTCTTGTCCGGGTCCTCGGCATTTCCCAAAAAAAGTCTTGCCTTCGCCGCAAAGCTCTTTCTAAGAGACCGCGGTAAACTGCCGAAGTACCAGACGCCAGGCACTAAATCCCTTTGAACTTGGGTTTCCGCTTTTCGCGGAAGGCCTGCAAGCCCTCCCGGAAATCCTCCGAGTCGAAGCACTTCATTTGGGCGCTGACTTCGTGTTCCATCATGACGCCGAGCTCCGTTTCCAGCCTTTCGTAGAGCGCTTGCTTAAGCTGGGCCACCGGAATTGGGGGTGCTTCCGCCAGGCGGAGCGCCAGATTCCGTGTCTCCTCCTGCAGTCTATCGTGAGCGACAACACAGTTCACCACACCCACGCGGTGGGCTTCGGCGGCATTGACCGGATCGCCCAAGGCAAACATCTCGAGGGCTCGGCCGATACCGACCAACCGCGGCAGGAAGAAGGTGCCGCCCCAGTCGGGGTGGAGTCCGATCCGCACAAACGCCTGCGCGAATGAAGCGCGGTCTGAAGCAATGCGCAAATCGCAGGCCAGCGCCAGGTTCATGCCTGCCCCAGCTGCCGGACCGTTCACGGAAGCCAGCACAATTTTCGGAAGTCGCCGAATCTGGCGAACAAGCTCATGGCCAGCTTCCAGGTACTCTCGAAACGTGGCGGAATGGTGGTTCTCTTTGAGATCGATCATCAGGTTGATATCGCCGCCCGCGCAGAAACCGCGTCCCGCCCCGGTGATGACCGCCACCCGAAGAGCGGGCTCGCGCGCTACCATCGTCAGGGCTGCCGTC
>VBOG01000036.1 GCA_005877815.1 Nitrospirota bacterium | reverse complement strand
GATGATCCTACTTGCAACGGTTGTGCCTGTCTGTGTGCCCGTTGAACTCGTGGCTGATTCGACGCGTATTTCTGAATGAGACATTCGTGTGAAGGGACTGCGGGACTGGCGAGCGCTGCCCGAAGCGTATGGCTTGAGATACGACGCTTATCTGATCTGATACCGAACGGCGGATCTAGTGGGCCGGGCGCAGGCAGCCCCGTTCGACATCCTTCTGCGCTTGCGCATATCGCTCGCGCGTGCCGATATCCGACCAGTAGCCCGTCATCCGCCATCCTTGAAGGTGCCCTCCTTGCCGCAGCAAGGTGATATAGACGTCGATGATCGAACCTGGCCCTGCCGGGATGGCATCGAGCACGGCCGGTTCGAGAACATGGATGCCGGCGAACATCCATGAGGCGGAGGCTTCGGTGTCTTTCATGACGGGCGGCTGATTCTTGATTTGAAGGATTCGGCCCTGGCGATTCGTCGCGACGGCGCCCCACTCTTCGGCCGCAGGATCTTCGCGCAGCGCCAGTGTCGCGAGTGCTCCACTCACCCGATGCGCCGACACCAACCCCGTCAAGTCGCATTCCGAGACCGTATCGCCGTTCAGCACGAGGAAGGTTCCGTCTTTCAGAAATGGCTCAGCCTGCTTGATCCCGCCGCCGGTCCCCAGCAGCGCCGGTTCGTGCGAGTAGGCCAGGCGCATGGAGTACTGCGAGCCGTCTCGAAGTGTCTCGACGATCCTCTCGCCGAGATGGTGCAGATTGATGACGGCATCCGTGATGCCGTGGCGCTTGAGGAGCAGCAGGTTCCATCCGAGGATCGGCACGCCCCCGAGCGGCAAAAGGGGTTTGGGTGTGGCCTCCGTCAGCGGCCGCAACCGCATTCCGAACCCGGCTGAGAGAAGCATCGCCTTCATCAGACCTTGAGCAGGCGCATGGCGTCGGGCGAGTGGCGAGGGACATTTCTGCGTAACATCTTTTGCCTCGAGCCCTTGCCTGATGTTAGGACAGTTCCGGCACATGGCGCGCGAGTGCCGCGCGTAGCGTGTGGAGGCCTTGATACTTTTCGAGGTTCCGTTTGACGTTCGCCAGCGTTCTGGGCACATAGGGCATGAACCGGTCGTTGTTCTTCTCCAGAAGGATGTAGACGAAACGGCCGGCGGCTTTCAGGTTCCGTTGGATGCTGGTCAGGTCGAAGAGACGCATAAACTGCATCGGATTGAGGGGCGCCCCGGCCTTCGCCATGCCTTCCAAGTACCGGACGATCAGCTCGTCGGATAACTCCTGGTCCAGCGACAGATACGAGTCTCTTAAGAGTGAGGCGAGGTCGTAGGTCGCGGGGCCCATCAGCGCGTCTTGGAAATCAATGACGCTGATGCGCTCGTCCTGGACCATGAGGTTACGGCTATGGTAGTCCCGGTGCGTAAACACGGTCTGTTGCGTCGCCAATTGTTCCGCGATCTTTTGCATCTCCGCACGAATCCGCCGGCGGTCCTCGTCCGGCAAGACCACCCCCGCGCGCTTCTCGATCCCGTATTCGATGAAATGATCGAATTCCCACATGAGCAGTGGCACGTCGAAGGCCCGGCCGAAGGCCAGACACTGCGGGTCCACAGGGAAGGAGGCCTTTAAGTGAATCCGGATCAGGACGTCGATGGCTTGGCGGTAGAGAAGAGCGGTGTCGGGACTCGTGGCCTCCTGCGTGGCGGCGGCGAGCGTGAGATCACCCAGATCTTCCAGGTACAAAAGCCCTGCGGCCGTGTCGTAATAGTGCAGGGTCGGCACCGGCACATCCGCCTTGGCGAGATGATTCAGGATATTGACGAACGGCAGTTCGATGACCGGGGCGGCGTGCTTGCTGACCGCCTCCTCCGATTGCTTGAAGGCCTCAGGGGAGGCGAGTTGCATCAGGACGATCGAATGCGGCGGGCCTCCGGCGAGCTCCAGCCGGAAATAGCGGCGATTCGACGCATCACCGGTCAACGGCATGATCTTAGAAAGGTCCACGCGGAACGGCAGTTTGCTCTGAACCGTCCTGGCGACGAGAGCCTGATCCGGCGGGGCGGGGACTGCGGGATTCATTGCGGGGGGAGTATACCTTATAATACGTTCACTGAAAATGCCTTCCCCTGACAGATTGAAGCCCTGTCCGCCATCGCCGAACTGCGTGTCGTCATGGCCGGACGAAGATAAGAAGCATCGCGTCGCGCCTTTGAGTTGGGCTGGTGATCTTGCGCAAACGAAATCCAGGCTTCGTCAGGCCGTGCTCTCAACCGGGAATGCCACCTTTGTGGATGAAACCGAGACCTACTGGCATGTGGAGTTTCGAAGCAACGTGTTTCGGTTCGTGGACGATGTGGAGTTTTTGTTCGATCGCGAGAAGAAGCTGATTCACGTGCGCTCGGCATCGCGCGTCGGATACTCCGACCTCGGTGTGAATCGAAAGCGCGTCGAAAAGATCCGGTCATTGTTTCAGTAGAGCCATTTCCTCGTACGTCCTACCGTCGCCGGATTCCAAACTCTCCGTGGGATGTACTCTCATCGTCTTGGCCGGCTCCGACCACATGGAGCGACTCCGAGAGGCGGCGATGGCGAAGGGTTAGGAACCATCGGAGCGCCTGGGTAGAATCACCAGGCCCCAGCTCCACGCTCCTATTGCGGCTCCGATCGTATCCGCGACAGCGTCCCAGACATCTGAATTCCGGAACGGCACAAAGGCCTGGTGGATCTCATCCGATACGCCATACAGCGCTGAAATGGCAATCGCCCACAGCACGGCATGATCGGCGATCATGCCTCCGCCCGCATGGCGAAATGCCCGGACGCAGAGAATCCCGAGCAGACTATATTCCACGGCGTGGAGGATCTTATCGCTGACGGCCTTCAGGAATGAGGGAAGGTACGCTTCGGGGTGCGGCAATGACGAAAGATAAAAGATGAGGCAGGCGTAGGCGAGGATGGGCATCCAATAGCGCCACCATCCTTCAAATGGCGTCATCACGCCGTCCTCCTAGGGATTTGAGGGGTTTGACGTCATTCGGAAGGCTCGCGTACACTGCCCCCATCAACCATCCAGGAAAAATGATTCGTGAAAGAGATTGCTCTCGCCGTCCTCTGGCATTTGCACCAGCCGTATTACACTGATCGCGTCACCGGCACCGCGCCGTTTCCCTGGGTGCGCCTTCATGCGACGAAGGGGTACTTTGACATGGCGGTGCTGCTGGAAGAATACCCGGAGATGCGCGCGACAGTAAACCTCACCCCGTCGCTCTTGCTGCAGCTCCAGGAACAGCAGCATGGCACGGTCACCGATCTCTTCTTTCGGCACGCCACTCGCCCTGCCGCCGATCTCACTCACGATGAACGCGCGTTCATTCTTCGGCATTTCTTTGCGGCGAACTGGGATACGATGATCAGACCGCACGATCGCTATTATGGCCTGCTCATCCAACGCGGACTGACGCTCAGTGAGGAAGAACTCGCGCGCCTTGTGCTCCGGTTCTCGGTGCAAGAGCTGTTGGATCTGCAGGTCTGGCACAATCTGGCCTGGTTCGGCCATGCCGCGCTCCAGCGCATTCCGGCGCTCCGAGAGTTGATTGCCAAGGGCCGACAATTTAGCGAATCGGAGAAACAGACCGTGCTGGCTGCGCAGCGCGAGGTGCTGACCCGGCTCGTTCCGCTGTACCGCCAACTGCAGGATCGAGGGCAGATCGAACTTTCGACCACGCCTTTTTACCATCCGATTCTCCCGCTGGTTATTGATACCGACATCGCCCGACGCGCCCGTCCCGACTGCGCATTGCCGGCGCGCTTCGCGCATCCGGAAGACGCGGAGGCCCAGCTCGCGAAAGCGGTGGCGTTCCACGAATCGCTGTTCGGCCGGCGCCCGATCGGTCTCTGGCCATCGGAAGGATCCGTCTGTCCTGAATTGATGCCGATGCTGGCCCGCCTCGGATTTGAATGGGCCGCGACGGACGAGGGAATTCTCGCGCAGTCCATAGATGATTGGGAGCCCGAGGAGTCTCGCTACAGGGCATATCGCGCCCCTGGTCAGGGGAACGAGCCGGCGCTGTTGTTCAGAGATCGTGAGCTCTCCGACCTCATCGGCTTTACATACGCAAAAAATGCCGCCGTCCATTCGGTTGAGGATTTTTGCGGGCGCTTACAGAAGATCGGCGCCGGGACTTCCGATGCACGCCCACTGGTGTCGGTGATCCTGGACGGCGAAAATCCATGGGAGTCATATCCCGACGGCGGAGAAGGCTTCCTGCGCGGCCTCTATACCGCCTTAACCCAACGGAACGGCGGCGACCATGGCTTCCGGACGGTGACGCCGGCGAAGGAACTGAAGGACTACCCGCCCGCGACCCAATTGACACGTTTGCATAGTGGGTCGTGGATCAACTCGGATTTCAAAATCTGGCTGGGGCACGCCGAAGACAATGACGCGTGGGAGCGTGTCGGCAAGACCCGGCGATTTCTCCAGCGGCAGGAACAGGAAAAAAAGGTGTCGGCGGATGCGTTGCGGGCTGCGTGGGAAGAGCTCTATGCGGCGGAGGGTAGCGACTGGTTCTGGTGGTATGGCGATGACTTTGAAACCGATACGAAGCCGCTGTTCGACCATTTGTTCCGCCTCCATTTGTCGAATGTCTATCGTCTCCTCGGGGCGGAGGTTCCTGAGTTCCTGCATATACCGGTGCTCCGGGAGCGCGCTGCCGACACCGTCATACGGGAGCCGATGGCCTTGATCCGGCCGATGATCGACGGTGTGGTCACGGATTTTTTCGAGTGGCGGGGAGCGGGCTATCTGGAATGCCGGGCGCCGCTGAGTTCCATGCACAAGGGCCCGGAGTCTTTCAGTCGGATCTACTTCGGCTGCGACCTGAACGCGTTCTATCTGCGCTTCGACCCGGTAGAGGGGGGCCATAACGGCGCGAAGGCAGAGCAAGCTACGCCGTCCACCGGGAGCGCCCTCGCAGAAGTGCATGTGGTCTTCATCGCACCGCATCAGATGAAGTTGGTGTTCCGTCTCGATGACCCCAGCGTGCGCCAGTTCTCACTGCTGAAAAATGCGGACACCAGTTTGACTGTGTCCGGACGGAGCTTCGACAGTATCTGCCGCAAGAAAATCATCGAACTGGCCGTGCCGTTGAAAGAGCTTGGTCTTGACCCCGGGATGCGGGCCCAGTGGGTCGTGAAGGTCGTGAGAGACGGCATTGAACTGGAACAGTTTCCGCGGTATCAGCCGCTTGTCCTCGCCGTGCCGGACCACACCTTTGAAGCAACGATGTGGAGAGTATGAAACCGGTTACGCTGTTGCTCGGCATTCATAACCACCAACCGGTGGGAAATTTCGACCATGTCTTTCGTCTTGCGTACGACCGGTGCTATCGGCCGTTCCTCGACGTGCTGGAGGCGCATCCATCCATGCGGATGGCCTTGCACTATACCGGGCCCTTGCTTGACTGGTTCGAAAAGGAAGAGCCGGCGTTTCTGGACCGGCTGGTGAAACTCGTGGCGTCTCGCCAGGTGGAGATGTTGGGCGGGGGATACTATGAGCCGATCCTCGCCGTGCTGCCGGATCGGGATGCACTGGGACAGGTGAATCTGCTGTCGCAGCGGCTTCGCAAGCGCCTGCGCGCGGAACCGAAGGGCTTCTGGCTTGCCGAACGGGTGTGGGACGGCGGGTTGCCGAAAAAAGTCGCCCAGACGGGTCTCCGCTACACCATTGTAGATGACTCTCATTTCATGCATGCGGGCTGGGATGCGGATGCGCTGTCGGGTTATTATCTGAGCGAGCGGGAAGGACATACACTAGGACTCTTTCCCATCAGTAAAGACCTCCGCTATTTGATCCCGTTCCGGCTGCCGGAGGAGCTCATCGGTTTCCTTCAAAAACTGAGGCAACGCGGCGGCGGAGTGGTGACCTATGCGGATGACGGAGAGAAGTTCGGCCTGTGGCCTGGCACTCATAAATGGGTCTTCGAAGAGCGGTACCTGGATCGGCTGTTTACGGCACTGGAGGAAAACGCCGACTGGCTCGAGTTGATGACATTTAGCGACCATCTCGAAGCCCATCCACCGGCCGGGCGCGTCTATCTTCCCTCGGCCTCATACGACGAAATGATGGAGTGGGCGTTGCCTACGGAAGCGTCAAAGGCCTTACATGACCGCCGTGAGGAGCTGGAAAAGGAAGGGCGGTTGCCCGCGTTCCGATCGTTTTTGCGCGGAGGGTTCTGGGACGGCTTCTTGCTCAAGTACCCCGAGTCCAATCATCTGCACAAACGTATGCTGGACGTGAGCCAACGGGCCGCCGATGCCGCGCAAGCCGGCGCGGTACCATTCGAAGTGACGAATTTGGTGTGGCGGGCGCAGGGCAATGATGTGTACTGGCATGGACTGTTCGGCGGACTGTATCTGAGTAATCTCCGCCACGAAACCTATCGCAATCTCATCACAGCCGAGAATCGTCTGGAGGCTGCGGCGCACGGTCGGGAATGGATTCACACGCGGGTGCTCGACCTCAATAAGGATGGCGTGGATGAAGTGGTGATTTCCACGAAAACATTGGGGCTGGTGCTGGCGCCGGCATACGGCGGCGGATTGCTCGAGTTGGATTACCGTCCATGCGCGTTCAATCTCTCGAACGTTCTGGGCCGCCGTGAGGAAGCGTACCATCGGGACCTGACAAAGACGCAGGCCGAGCAGGATCAGGCGGGCGGACCTCCGAAATCCATTCATGATCAGGTCAAGGTCAAGGAGGCTGGGCTCGAACGGGTCTTGGTCTACGACCGTCATCGCCGGCTGAGTTTTCTGGACAGATTCCTGGCTCCCGACAGCTCTTTGGAGGATTTTGACCGCATTGACGACGCGGAGCGCGGCACGTGTGTGGAGGGCAGATACGAGATGGCGGCGAAACAGCCTGCCAAACGAGCCGGCGCGCTGCTCCTGCCAATGACATTTCAAGGAGAGGCCGAATTGGAAGGTCGGACCTTTCCGATCGCTCTGAAAAAAGAATATCGCGTGATGGAGAAAGAGGCGGTGATTGCCGCCGCCTACCGGCTCGAAAACGTCGGCAAGGCGAGTTGCCGGCTGCGGTTCGGGGTGGAGTTGAACCTCACCCTGCTGGCCGGCGACGATCCGCAGCGCTATTATGAGTGGGCGGGATCGGGACGGCCGAGGATGCGGGAGCGGGGATGCGTGGCGGCCATTGATAAATTTTCGCTGGTGGATGCGTGGCACGGGTTCCGAGTCACACTGTGCCTTGATCGTGCGGGCGACGTCTGGTACATCCCCATCGAGACCGTGTCCCAGTCGGAAGAAGGCTTCGAGCGGATCTATCAAGGCTCCGCGCTGCTGGCTTCGTGGGTCCTCACGCTCAATCCGGGCGAGGGTGAGCACTTCGACGTGAAGTTGGAAATCAATGAGCTCTAAATTGCCGCGATCTCTTGGCGGCGGTGAGCTGTGGAGTGAGGAGCCGTTGTGCCTGAATTAAGACGCGATCCGGTCGTCGGACGCTGGGTCATCATCTCTACGGACCGCGCGCGTCGACCTGCTGACTTTCGCCCTGTGGCACCGTCCTTTCCCGCGATGTCGTTGTGCCCTTTGTGTCCTGGCAATGAGGCTCAGACTCCCCCGGAAATCCTCGCCTACCGGGCCAATGACAAAGCGCCCAACACGCCTGGGTGGCATGTTCGCGTGGTGCCGAACAAGTTTCCGGCACTTCAGATCGAGGGCGAGCTGGGACGGGAAGGCCTTGGCCTGTACGATCGCATGAACGGCGTGGGCGCGCATGAAGTCATCATCGAATCTTCGGAGCACAAGGCGACCCTGGCGACCCTTCCCGAAAAGAAACTGGAGGATGTGTTCTGGGCTTACCGCGACCGCATCCTGGATCTTCGCAAGGATATCCGCCTCAGGTACGTCCTGATCTTTAAGAATCATGGGGCGGCGGCCGGGGCGACGATGGAACATACGCATTCGCAATTGATCGCCCTGCCCATCGTCCCGACCAATGTTGCGGCAGAGATCGACGGGTGTCGTGATCACTATAGGGATAAGGAGCGGTGCATCTACTGCGACATCGTCCGGCACGAGATCGCCGACCGCAGCCGGGTGGTGGGGGAGAATGCGGAGTTCCTATCGGTGGTGCCGTACGCCGCCCGATTTCCCTTCGAAGTCTGGGTCCTTCCGAAACGGCACGCGTCATATTTTGAAGAGAGCCAGAAATTTCAGTTCGAGGCGCTGGCTCGCATCTTCTCCGACCTCCTGCGACGGTTGGACAGGGTACTGGCGACGCCGCCGTATAACTTCATCCTGCATACGTCACCGCTGCACGAACGTACCGGCGATTTCTATCATTGGCACATCGAGATCATGCCAAAACTCACGCAGGTCGCGGGCTTTGAATGGGGCACGGGTTTCTATATCAACCCGGTGCTGCCTGAAGAGGCCGCGGCGTTCCTCAGGGATGCCGATATTTAACATGAAGGTGTTGCTGTGCCACCCCTCGCGTGAAGTGGACATCATGGGACCCAAACGGGTGAAAGAGCTGTTGCGCGAACTCAAGCTGTTGCCGGAGGCGGTCCTGGTTATTCGCGGGGATGAACTCGTGACCGAAGATGACATTCTCCGGCAGGAGGATCATATCGAGATCCGGCCGGTCATGTCCGGAGGCTAGACGATGCGCTGCCGGAAATGCCCCCACAAGGCCGTCCTCGAAATTCCCCGCCATCACACCGCGTTTTGTAAACGCTGCCTGACGGAGTTCGTCTGTGGGCAGGTAGAACGTGCGGTCAAGCACGACAAGATGTTCACGAAGGCTGATCGTGTGCTGGTGGCCGTCTCCGGAGGCAAAGACAGTCTGACGCTGCTCGATGTCTTGCACACACTTGGCTATCACGTCGCGGCCTTGTATGTGGACCTCGGCATCGGGGACTACTCCAAACGGTCGAAGGCCAAGGTCGAGGCATTCACCTCCGCGCGCGGCCTTGTGCTACACGTGCACGAACTGAAGGAAGACGAGGGTGCCGGGATCAACGATCTTGCGAATCTGATCAGCCGTCCCGCGTGTTCGGCGTGCGGGACGATCAAACGGCACCATTTCAATCGTGTCGCGGTGGAATACGGGTATTCGGTGCTGGCCACCGGGCATAATCTGGATGATGAGGCGTCTCGCCTGCTGGGAAATGTCCTCCGGTGGCAGACGGAATATCTCGACAAACAAGGGCCGGTCTTGCCGGCGTCGGTGGACGGCTTTGCGAAAAAGGTGAAGCCTCTGTACCGTCTCGCAGAACGGGAAATCGCAGCCTATGCCGTGGTCAATAAGCTGGACTATATCGTCGAAGAGTGCCCCAACGCCGTAGGAGCGAAGATGCTTCTTTATAAGGATGTCCTGAACCGCCTGGAAGCCGAATCGCCGGGTACGAAGCAGGCTTTTTATTGGGGATTCCTGGCGAAGCAGGAGGCGGAAGGCGGGCGCACGATGGCCGAGAGCGATCAGGCCATGCTCCGTCCGTGCGTCGCGTGCGGGCAGCCCACGACCGCCGAGACCTGCAATTACTGCAAAATGATGGCGAGAGCGATCGCGACGAAAGCCCCGTGAGGAGGCGCCATCCGCCTTCTTGCACCGCTAACACGCGATGCGGTAGAAAGAAGTTCTCACAAGGGGAAACGAAATGCCGCTGCCGGTAAGCGGATGCCCATACTGTGGCAAGCTGATGTGGGTGAAAGATGAGGCGATCGAATGGCTCGACCCCCAGACGATTCGTTTCCCCTGTCCGCACTGCCATGCTCTCGTGCGCCGGAAGATGGTCAATGTGGGCGCGACGGCCGCAGGGCCGATCAAGCCGAGTTAGCATTCTCAATTTTTGCCAATTACAAGATCGTCCAGCATGAACATTTTGAAAGACGGCGATCGCATCCATCTGGTGGACAAGAAGAGCCGTCACTACGCGCTGTCTCTCAAGGCAGGTGATGTGTTTCAGTTGAGCGGGGAAACGATTCCTCACGATCAGATCATCGGACAACCTGACGGCACGGTCGTGACACTCTCGACCGGTCGCCGGATGCTCGCGCTGTATCCCACCCTTTCCGAGTACGTGCTGAAGATGCCGCGAGGTGCGCAAGTTTTATATCCGAAAGACCTCGGGGTCATCATTCAGTGGGCCGATATCTACCCCGGCGCCCATGTCTTCGAAGCGGGAACGGGATCGGGGGCGTTGACCATGGCCCTGCTACGGGCGGTCGGCGATCGCGGCCATGTGGTGTCGTACGAAGCCCGTGAAGATTTCGCGCGGACGGCGATGAAGAATATCGAACGCTATCTGGGTCCTGTGCCGAATCTCACCGTCAGGCAGCGGAATGCCTACGAGGGCATTGAAGAGGGCGCACTGGACCGGGTCATTCTGGACCTGCCCGAACCATGGCAAGTCGTCCCCCATGCGGCGACAGCCCTGCGTTCCGGAGGGATTTATCTGAGTTATGTGCCGACGATCCCGCAAGTCATGCAGACCGTGGAGGCGCTGCATCGGACGGCGGTCTTCTCCATGATTCAGACATTTGAGACATTGCTGAGAACCTGGAACATCGAGGGGCGGAGCGTCCGGCCGGACCATCGCATGGTGGCACACAGCGGTTTTCTGACGGTCGCGCGCAAAGTTGGGCCCGGCTTCGGCCCATGTGCGGCTGTCGAATCTTCCGGGGAACCGGGACTTGTCGACGAGGTGATCGAGTGAAGCTGAACGGAAAGGTCGTTCTCATTACAGGCGGCGGCACGGGGATCGGCGAAGCGACGGCCAAACTGTTCGCAGAATCGGGAGCGATGGTCGCGATCACGGGTCGCCGTAAAGAGGTCTTGGAGGCGGTGGCGAAGGCGATTGTGGCGAGCGGCGGCAAGGTGCTGACAATCGCCGGTTCCGTGACCGATGAGACCCATGTCCGGTCGGCCGTCGAACAAACGGTGCGGGCGTTCGGAAAACTCGACGTGCTCGTCAACAACGCCGCCATCGGCGGTTTCGGGAATCTTCTGCATGAGGTCACCGATCAGGCGTGGGAGACAATCCTCGATATCAACCTCACCGGTGTCTTCCGGTTTACTCGGGCCGTCATTCCGCACCTGTTGGGACGCGGGGGTTCGATCATCAACGTTTCCTCCGTGGCCGGGTTGGTCGGGATCTCTCGAAGCCCCGCCTACAGCAGCACCAAGGGCGCGCTGATCGCCCTCACGCGGTCCCTCGCGATCGATTACGCCAAGGAGAAGATCCGTTGTAACTGCGTCTGTCCAGCTCTGGTCGACACGCCGATGTCGGCGGACGCCATCAGTGACCCTGTGATGAGCGCCGCCATGGCCGCCGCCCATCCCCTCGGGCGGTTTGGGATGGCTCCCGAGGTCGCCAAGATGCTTCAATATCTTGCGTCCGACGATTCTTCCTGGGTAACCGGAAGTATTTTCACGATCGACGGGGGATATACCGCCCTGTAGCCCTCCGGATCCTTCCTCACTGCCTCGCTTCATAGTGAATGCCGATCTTGCTCCCGTAAGGCGGGCCGTGTATGTATGAGGCGTCCCGGGAGAAGGCTTATGGAGGAATTCGGTTTTCTCCGTGACCTCGTCGTGCTGTTCGGCGTGTCGGTCGTGGTGGTGTACTGCTTTGACAAGCTCCGTCTGCCGGCGCTGGTCGGTTTTCTCGTCGCAGGGGCCATGCTGGGACCGTATGGCCTGGATATCGTGCAAGATGTGTCGCGGGTCGAAGTCTTCGCGGAAGTCGGCATCGTGCTGCTCCTGTTCACCATCGGTGTCGAGTTTTCACTCGCCCGAATTCCCTCTTTGAAGGCGGTTGCGGGAACCGGCATCCTTCAAATCGGATCGGCCGTTGTGCTATCGGCGCTCACCGGCCTGGCCGCCGGTCTCAAACTGAATGAAGCGGTATTTTGGGGCTTTCTCATCGCCATGAGCAGCACCGCAATCGTCCTCAAAATGATCGTGGACCGCGGGGAGACGAATTCGCCGCAAGGCCGCTTGATTGTGGGGGTGTTGATCTTTCAAGACCTGGCTATCGTGCCCATGATGGTCTTGACGCCTGCGCTGGCGCAGCAAGACGGCGGCGGACTGTCCCAGGTAGCGTGGATCTTAGCGAAAGCCCTGGTGATGGTCAGCCTGATCCTGGTTGCCGCCCGGTTTATGGTGCCACGGCTGCTGGTCGAAGTCGTCCGTAGCCGTAGCCGAGAGCTGTTCGTCATCACAGTGATTCTTATTTGCCTGGGGATTGCCTGGCTGAGTTCGTTGGCCGGTCTGTCGTTGGCCATCGGCGCATTTATCGCAGGATTGATTGTTTCGGAGTCCGAGTACAGCCATCAGGCTATGGCGGAGGTATTGCCGTTCCGGGATAGTTTTAACAGTCTGTTCTTCATTTCCATCGGCATGCTGTTGGACTTGCGGGTACTGCTCATGCACCCGATCCTTGTGCCGGCATTGGTGCTGATCATTCTCGTTGGAAAAATAGTGACGGCGACAGGTTCGGCGATTGCAACCGGGCATTCGTGGCGACCTGCGGTATTGATGGGAATCGCGTTGGCGCAGGTCGGTGAGTTTTCCTTCATCCTATCCAAGGTGGGAAAGGATGCCGGATTGCTGTCGTCTCAGTCGTTTCAGGTATTTCTCGCCGTGTCAGTCCTGACGATGGTGGTGACGCCCTTTCTAATCGATGGCTCGCCCCGTCTCATGCGCCGGGCGGAAGCGCTGAAACGGTTGTACCATTGGGCAAGGCCGGATAGCGTGAGCGATGAGCCGCCGCTTCGTATCCGAGACCATACGATCATTGCCGGATATGGCGTCAACGGCAGGAATCTGGCGCAGGTTCTCCAGGAAACAGAGATTCCCTTTGTCGTCCTCGAAATGGACGGCGAGGTGTCCCGTCAGGAGCAGAAGCGAGGCGTGCCGATACATTTCGGCGATGTTACACACCCGCAAACGCTTCGTCATATGGGAGTCCGGGAAGCCCGGGCGCTGGTTCTAGCCATTTCCGACCCCGTTGCCACCCGCCGTGCGGTGAAAGTGGCTCGGCAGCTCAATCCTTCCGTCCATATCATTGCCCGGACGCGCTATCTTCGAGAGATTGACGATCTCCTCGACTTGGGAGCCGATCAAGTCGTTCCGGAAGAGTTTGAGACCTCCATCGAGATTTTTTGTCTTGTTTTGCATGATTACCGTGTTCCCGCCGGCATCATTGCCGAAAAAGCCGATCGTATTCGAAAAGAAGGATATGCCGTGCTCCGTCGGGGTCAACCCAAGTGGAAAGAAATCGTCACGGAGCGAATAGACGACCGGTACGTGGACGAGTAAATAGAAGAGCAAAAGAGCGTATAATAACGTAGGTTATTTAGTTAATTTTAATTGAAAAAATTACTTCTATATCAACCTGTTACAGCTATGAGTCGGTCACAAAACCTTGACAACCTAGAAGGCTACGTATTACAGTATTCACGCGATGCTAGTGGGGAATCGGGGAGGATCCGTGGTCTCCGGACTGCGGCCTCCCCGATTATCTTTGAGGGGACTGTCGATGCCATTGACCACGACCAAATTTGATCCGCAAGCTGCGCTCGCAGAGCTACGGGACAAAAAGCCTGAGCGCGTGACACTCGTCGTATTGAGCGGAGACATGGATCGCGTCATGGCGGCGTTTATCATTGCGACAGGGGCAGCCTCGATGGGGATGCGGGTCACCATGTTTTTCACCTTTTGGGGCCTGAATGCTATTCGGCGTCCCGGAGCTCGTGGCGCTGCGACGGACTGGTTGCGGCGCATGTTCGGCTTCTTGAATAAGGGAGGCGCCGACACGTTGCCGTTATCGAGGTTCCATTTCGGCGGACTGGGCACCAGCATGATGAAGCGTGTTATGAAACAGAATCGGATGCCGGGCGTTGCCGAATTGATGGAAATGGCCAAGGATCTGGGAGTTCAGTTCATTGCCTGCACGACGACACTCGGTTTGATGGGGATTTCGAAGGACACGCTGATTGAAGGCGTGGATCAGTTTGCAGGCGTTTCGACCTATCTTGCCGAAGCCAAAGATGCCCAAGTCAATCTCTTCATCTGAAAAAGGTCGTCACATGGCTTTTAATGCCGACGTGAAGCTGGACACACTAGGATTGTTCTGCCCCATGCCCATCATTAAGACCTCTAAGAAGATCAAAGATCTCGTGGTCGGGCAGGTGTTAGAGGTCGTGTCTGATGATGAGGGCATCAAAAAAGACATGCCGGCATGGTGCGAAACGACGGGTCACGAGTTTTTGGGTCTGGAGGAAGAACTAAACGGCCGCACCATGCACTACCGCACGTATGTGAAGAAGTCCAAATAACTCTCCACTCCGCGAAACAAACCTGTCCTACATTCTGCATCTGCTCGAAAAATAGTCTGTTTTAAGAATGTTTACGTAGTACAGAAGATGGGTAAGTATCCCCCGTTATCCACAGGGCACAGCTTGTGTATAATCAATTCGAGGTAATACATTGAATTCATGTCCTAATCTACCGCTAACAGGAGCGAATCTATAAACGTAGCACAGGTCTTTCCACAACATATTGACACCAATTGTCGAGACCTCGCTAAATATGGTATTTTTTAATTGACAGATTTTTAGGCCTATGTTAAAAACGGCTCTTATTTGAAAAGAGTCATTGGACACACCATCATGTGGGTAGGTTACTCGAAAATCCAAACCCTACCCAACCTATTGTGACATGATTATGAAGATGGAACAGCCCAGGGGTTGGTCGCCTGTAATCTGCATGCCGTGCCGTCCGCTCATGGCGTCTATGTTCTACGGGACCAGAATCAGAACATTCTCTTCATCGGCAATCACAGGTTGCGGGAAAAACTCATGAGGCATCTACGGGCAAACGATGTCCCGGGTGTCAAATATTTCGAATGGTATCAGACCGATAGTCGTCGCACGGCAAAAGAGAAAGAGCAGTGTTGGATTGCGCGCTATCGACCGCCGTTTGCTTACCGACGAAATCGAACGCACTGACAAGCAACCTTGGACACGACAAAAGTCAGAACAGTGGAGGAGGTCGCATGAAAGCAAGAGGCGCCACGCAAGCTCAGGCAGAAATGAAAGAGGTTCCTCTCAACATTTCTCCCAACGCGTTGCGCGTCTTGCAGA
>VBOG01000171.1:2051-3276 GCA_005877815.1 Nitrospirota bacterium | reverse complement strand
TCGCACATGATCCTCAAACGAAACAGGACCACAGTTGCCGGCGGAAATGCGATCCGGCTGTGGTCTGGAATTTTGTTTACTGGTAATTACAGAGACGGTGCTGTCTCGGTTCGACGAATGACGCTGGCCGGTGTCTTCGGATTCCTTCACAACTGCGTGCCCTTCCCAAAACGGGCCTCTCGAATGGTCTGGAATTACGCCAAAAGGTGACATTTGATTGCGAAGGGGGTGGCGATCACGACGCCAATCATTTGAATTCAGGCATAGATTCGTCTCGCCCGCAGCGCAAGCGACAGTGGCACGCCGATTGCTAGATAGCACTGCTTTGGTTGTCGACCCGAGGCGCTTGGTACCACACCGTAACGGGAATTCAAGGCGGGACGGAAGCTGAATGATAAGCCACATCAAATTGCTGAATCGAGAAGCGTGGCGGCTAGACTCCGGGGTCGTCAACAAGCTTATTTCAACCGCCCTCGCCGCCATCCTTGGCTATCACGCCGTTGACCTCTTCTACGTTTATCTGCCGCTTGTCCAAGCCCGGTTTCGATCTGAGCGCGTCCCAGCCTTGGAAGAGCAACCCCGCGAGTAAATTCAGTCTGTTTGCGCTTTGGGCAAAACCCGAACCTGGCAGGCCTGGCCTTTTTGGGTGTGCAAAGATTCTCCCGCCATTTTCCAGTCCCCGCTGTTACTCTAAAAAAGAAAACTCCGTTGACAATCTAGCGGTTCGGGACCTCCTCTGGACCGAAATCACCCGAAGGTGCGAGCGATGCTGCCGGCTTCTCGGGCTCCGTTGTGATCGCCTCACCCCGATGAAGCAGCTTGATGATGGCATGATTCAGACGCGAACGCGCTTCAGACCTCTGGTCGGCCCGAGTGATGTAGCGGACCACAACTTCCAGGCCAGGATCGGTTATTCTGACATCAACCGCAGGTGCGGCGGAGAGCGACCTCACGCCGTAACGGCGGGTCACTCGCTGCCACTCCTGTTCCGCCAGCGTGGCATTGTTTTCGGTTTCCTTTGTCACGATGGCCCGGATCTGCTCAATCAGCGGATAAGGATTCTCGCCTGACGGGACAAAGACCCGCAATTCGTCCCAGAGCCATTGGCCGGCTGTGGAAAAATTGAAATAATATCCTTCCACCGCGAAGCTGTTCAGGAAGGCGACCTGCCGGCCTGTAGGATGTCCGGCTTCGGTCCAGTTGCCAGTTTCGAGCAGCACGGTCC
>VBOG01000171.1:1144-2017 GCA_005877815.1 Nitrospirota bacterium | reverse complement strand
TCTCCAACACGGATTCCGTTTCGGCCCATCAGCACAAACCATCCGAAGAAGGACACGATGAAATCCTTCAGGGCCACCGTGAGTCCCGCGCCGGCTAGGCCCAGAATGGTGGGCATCTGGCTGGGAGAACCTAAGATTATAAAAACGACCACAAACACGGTGATAACCTGCAGGGCAAAGCGGACTAAGGCGCGAAGGGTCAGCTGCCGCTTTCGTTCCAAGCTGAGGCCAGCCAGAAAGCGGTCGATGAAGCGCCCGGCGAGAAGCACGGCAAGGACCGTCAGAATAATCCATAACCCGGATTTGATGATTTCGTGCAGCGAGGCGCGCTGACGGTCTGAAATTAACGAACTCCATTGGCCGTAAATAGAGGCCAGTTCACGCAGGTCGCCTACGCGCTTATCCAGGTCGGCCAGGTTCTTCTCATCTCGTGAGAGATGGCGCAGCGTGGAAAGGACGGCAGTATCGTTCGACGCGGCATGGTCGTTTTCGACGCCGCCTGAACGATCCCGTCCGACGAGATTCGTTGGCTGCCTCGTCTGCCCATTTTCCTTGGACTGGCCAACCTGCTGTTCCAGGGTTTCGTGGTTGCGAGAAAGCGCCGCGGCCGCACTCAGTGCGTCACGCTGGCCCCCGATTAACTGCGCCCGTTCTTCGCGAAGAGCGCCCCAGGCCCGCCATTTGGCGATGAGACTGCCGGAGAGAAGGACCGCCTCGGGAGCGCTGGTCTGGCCTGGATTCCCCTGCACCGGCCCGCCCGCATGTTGGGCTGCTTCGTGTTCTTCCAGGAGGCGCTGAATCCTGCTGCGCAGGTCGCCTCCTGCCCGAAGCAAGTCCTCCTGGGCATCTGCCATTTCATCCTGGTCGAGGTCC
>VBOG01000171.1:0-1137 GCA_005877815.1 Nitrospirota bacterium | reverse complement strand
TGGATCTCTCGCCTTCAGGCTCCCCGCCTGGGCTGTCAGTTGGTTCACCTTTTCCCGGTCGGAGCTGATCTTCACCTGGGTTCGACGAATCCGGTCCTCGATGGGGCGGGTTGACGCCGGTTTGGCGCCGGACTCTTCGTTGGCGTTCCGGAGGGCGCTCGCATACGCTACATCAGTCTCATGATCAGCCACCCGCAAAGCCCGACGCGCAAGTTGCTGTTCCTGGGCAGTTGCCGCCCAGGCCGCCAACTTCTGTGCAGTTTCCAGCGCCCGCTGGTCGACGCCTACGTCCCCTGCGGCCGTCCCCCGACTGCCGTTGTTGCTTTGCACTCTGGCGTCAGGCGAAGTACGGGTTAGAAGCAAACCTGCAAATGCCCCTCCCGCAAGCGCGAGCAGTCCGACAAGAATCAGGTTCTGCGAAGCTCTCATGGATTTCGTCTGACTCCGCTGCCATCTCAGGGAGATCGCCCATTCGGCGGATTTCTATGCGCCGGCACTCCGAATGGCAGTTCGACTCCTGCGCCAATCACAAGCGTGCATGGCTCAGCTTCGCATCAAGCAGCCCCGGAACCGCGCGTAGGTCAGTACCTAAGCCTCGGCAAGAACTTCAAAGCGCACGAGTCGCAACAGTAACAGGGTAGCACTGCGTGCCGCCGGCCATATAGTAGCTCTTGGAATCGAATTGCAAAAGGCAGCGAGGTATGTTCGGGGCAATTGAGAGCGAATTTCGCCGACGAAGCTCGTCGTATTGATCGCCTGCGCAGAGTCCCCGCAAGCGAAGCCGGTCACCCACGCAGCGTCTTGTAACGGCCTGCCAGTCGCCTGGCCACACCCAGCAGGAGCTCACGCTCTGGGTCTTTCATGCGGCCACACAGCTCTCGGAGCCTCAGAAGGAAGCGATCGTCGATCCGCCCTTCTTCCGTCCCTCCCTTGGAGTCCTTACGGGCAGACCAACGGCCCAGGTTCGGTTCCTCGTCCATGTAGAAAAGCCGGTAGAGGGGCAGGTCCAGAGCCGCTGCCAATCGCTCCAGCGTCTCGAGTGAAGGCACGGTGCGGCCGTTTTCCACGCGGGAAATGTAGCCCCTCAGCAGGCCTGTCGCTCTTTCGATATCGGCCTGAGAGAGGCCTTTCTGTTCT
>VBOG01000170.1:3868-4506 GCA_005877815.1 Nitrospirota bacterium | reverse complement strand
GAGGGGGATCCCTCGTGCCTGAGTCCTTCGCCCGCGTTGGCGTCCGCGGAGGGGCCCGCGGCGATGAAAGAAGAAGTATAGATCACCCGCTCTACCCCTGCCTGGGTTGCGGCCTGGCAAAGATTCTTCAGCCCCTCGACATTGACGCGCCGGAACTCGCGCCGGTCGCGTACCCACATTTTCACCAAGGCGGCAGTGTGGATTACCTGTCTGACGCCCTGGCAGGCTTGGCGAAGGCTCTCGGCGTCGCGCAGGTCGCCGATGACAATCTGACATCCCTCGGCCACGGTATCAGGGACGCCCGGTCCGGAGCTTGCCGCCCCCAATGCTGGTCCGGACGTGTGCCGCAGGAGCACCCGGAAGTTCCTCCGTCGCCTGATCATCTCCCGCGCGATCTCGGAGCCCAGATAGCCGGTGGCGCCTGTTAGAAGAACCATGGAGATGATTTTATTGCAGGAAGGTACGAAAGGTCATTTGCTTCCAAACGGCTTCTGGAGGCCGCCCTGGACGGCGTGCACCGCATTGGGGTAAGCGGTTGCCGTCAGGGAAGCCGTGCGGTAATGCTCCAGAGCCTCATTGCGCTTCCCCTCGAGATCGTAAATTCTGCCTAAGTAGATATGCGACCAGGTCACAATCCG
>VBOG01000170.1:0-3829 GCA_005877815.1 Nitrospirota bacterium | reverse complement strand
CATGCCATAGAGAGCACGCGCGTTCTTGGGGCTGCCCTGCAGTACGCTCATGAAAACATCGCGCGCTTCCCGGTACTTGCCCTCGTAGATCAGGTTGTCCCCTTGGTTGAGGATGCGGTCTTCAGGTGAAAGGGCTCGGGTAATCTCGCTTGCGGCTGGCGTCGGGGCGCTCGGTATCGCAAATTTCACCGAGGCCAGCCTCTTCCTTTCCTCATCTACATCAACGCCTAGGATGAGACGCCGATAGTACACGGACATGGAGGCGTCCTGCGCCTTATACTCGCCCAGTGCGTCGTAAAAGTACGGCGCTAGAATCAGCCCGGAAGCGGCGAGGTCCTGCAGGGCCTTAGCTGCCGTCAGCTTGGCCACCTTGTCCATGCGCAACTCGACGGCGCGGATCAGGCATTCGGTAACCAGGAGTGGGAAATCTTCCTTGAAATCCGGCGCCAGCATGGGCGCCTTGCGCGCGATCGCCAGCAACTCCTCTTTCTGATGGATTTCGGTCGCGTATTTCAGCGGCAAGGCGTCCAGCAGGAAGTGCAGATATTGGTGGCGGATCTGATCGATCTTCAGCTCCTTGGAAGGTGTGACCACCAGATTGTAGCTCTGCCCATAAATGCGCGCCTGAACCTGGTTAGGAGCACCGAGCAGGCACACGTAGAAGTTGTAGGTGCGGCCCAGGTAGGCGCCGCTGGCGTAGCGAAGGTATGCGTCTGAGAGGGCGATGCTCTTTCGGACGGGATCGCTATAGCGCTCCATCTCAGCCTGATAAAAAGGCTGGAGACGAGACCAGAGCTCAATCAGGTCTGCCTGTTGATACAGATTCTTCAGCAACGGGATCAATCCGGCAACAGCCTTGGCGTCCGGGGGCAGTTGATTGGCGGGAACCGTGGCATGGAAATCCGGGGGTGGGCTCAAGAGCAGCGCCAGCGAAACGTATTGGCCGAGGTCGGTGACTGTATCGCCGGCCGTCTGATGGTCCGCGTAGAACCTTCTGAGTTCGGGCAATGCAGCGATCCTTTGCTTGGCGAGGTACGCACGGACTTCGCTGCGCGCATTGTTCTGCGCGTCCACTCCCAGACCCGCGTCATAGCCGGCGGCGTTAATCGCGGCGAGGACGCAAAAGAGCTGCTCGTTCGAGTCCAGGATGACGTTGCCTTGCTGCTGTGCGCAACTGATGCGGGGGAGCGCCAGACAAAGCAGCAGAGTGGCAATCCACTTCCCTGCATTCTTGTGGTACCTGGAAGAGCCGAGGTTAGAAGCGAACTTTGAGCGGCCCGAATTGAATGCTCGGTACAGAGCGCTCTGCATTCAGCCATTTTACAGGGATTGGTCGAAACCTGGCGAGAAGGGGCAGTCGGGAACTCCTGCTACCTGCTACCGGACGGCCTTGAGGAACGTCAACAGGTCGGCCATCTGCCGGACATTGATCTCCTTTTCCAAAGCATTGGGCATCATCGAGACGTTACTCACGTACATGCGCTGAATGTCCTGGCGGGAAATCACCATTTCTTTCCCTTGCTCTTGCCGGAGTGTTACGGTTGCCGGAGTGTGGGCAGCCATTACCCCGTCAACGATCTCCCCTGAGGACAAGTCAACCACATAGGTTTCGTAGCCTTGCTCGATAGACCTGCTGGGCGTCAGGATATCCAGCAGCAGCGCCGAGGAAGGATGGTTGCGGACGGTGCCGAGATTGGGACCGACAGCCGTCCCCACTCCATCGAGCGCGTGGCACTTGGAGCAGGTTCTCTTAAACACGTCTCGTCCGCGAGCCGGGTTTCCGTGCATGTTCAGGGCTGCTTGATAGTCCTTCAGGACCTTCTGGCGTTGGGCAGGACTCTCTTCGAACAAGGCTCGCGCCTTCTCGCGGACCTTGGGATCACGATCCATGAACAGTCGAGGTTTGTACGGGTCGAGTTGCCAGGTCTGAACGTCTCCATTCTTCACGGCGTCGAGGAGCAAGCGGGTCCCGTCAGACCCCCAACGGAGCAGGGCTCTTGTAGCCTCCGATCTGACCTGCGGACTCATTTCCCTCCACTTCGCTAGGATGGAGTGGCCGGCATCGCTGGCCCCGCCGGAGCTCATGGCGCGCAGCGCGGCTATTTGAAGCTCATCCGGCTCTCGTGGATCAATGAGCTGCTCGAACAGCCCCCGCTGCGAGCTCGAATTGGCCAGCGCCAGCAGACCTACGGCGTCAGCCCTCCTTGAGGCCTCAGCCTGCCGGTCCCTGGCAGTTGCTTCGGCTCGCTTGAGGGCCTGTGCGGTTGATGAACTGCTGGGAAGGCCGACCACAGCCAAAAGCTGCAGCGAAGCACGCCTGACGGCAGGCGGCCGGCTCTCGAACATTTCGAGCAACTGCTCCCGGTTGGCCTTCAGGACCGAAATTGCCGGTGCACCCTTGGCCCGAACGCCGTGAGCTAGCCCGTTCAAACTCGCGCCGCACCACCACTCCGAACCTGCTTGGCGGCTGGAGGCTACCGTGGCCACAAGCCGGCGGATCTCCTCCCGGCGGCCCCGCATACCTATTACCGCACAAACCTGTTCAAAGAAGCCCTCGTGCCCTTTCGTCCTCTTATCTCCGAACTGTGACGCGGCCCATACGAAGTATCCGGAGGCGCGAGCCGACGGAGCGCTAAGCGCGGTCACCTGCATCCAGGGATCCTCGCTATTCTCCGCCAGGATCTTCTCTTCAGCCGCTTTCGCCTGTGCAGATTCCAGAAAGCCCAGCGTGCAGAGGAGTTGGAATCGCACCTTAGGATCGGAATCGTCAGTGAGCTTGAGGAGCTTTTCGGCCAGTTCGGGATCGCTCTGAAGGCGGGGCTCAGCAAGACGAATCGCGTTCTCGCGTACGCCCGGTTCTGGATCGTCCAGTGCTTTCTTGAGCATACTCCCGTCGAGCTTCCCCAAGCCGTCGAGCGTCCACAAGGCATGCACGCGACCCAGCGGTGACTGGCTACCGTCGAAGAGCTGCACAAGAAGCTGGCTGACGTCGTGATGCCGCTCCACCAGAAGCCGCTGCGCCGTCCGGCGCCACCAGATGTTGGGATCGGCCAGGCGCTGGACCAATTCCGCATCAGACGACTGACCCAGGCGGAGGTTCTTGGGCAAGGGAAGGGAAGGCTGCCGATTTGGAATTATGCGATAAATCCGTCCGCGGTCCTGGCCATTGTACAAGGACTTGGAGTGGTAGGTCTCCGCAGCCATCCACTCCGGGTGTTCAATGAAGTTCCGGTAATAGTCGATTAAATAGAGCGCCCCGTCGGGCCCGATGTACATATTGACAGGCCGGAACCAGGCGTCGGTGGAAGCAAGAAATTCTGCTCCTTCCTGAAGACGTCGGGCGCTGTACGTTGCGCCCGCGTCAGACCAGTTGTCGCAGTGCACCATATTGTGAGCGGGCTCGGCCATGCACCCAACGCGTCGAAAGGGCGCAGGGAAGGCCCCGCCGAGATAGGGCAAAGTGATGCTGCAGGAGGAAGTGAGTGTTCCGACGTCCGTCAAAATTTCGAATCGCGGATTGCGCGTGATGGGGAAGACCTTGTTGTTATCCGCGGTTGAGACATCCTGGATCGAGGTGGATAACAGCAGTTCGGGGTTGCGGCGCAGGTAGCGGGCGGCGATGACCTCGTGCCGGCCGTTGCTGTTATTTGTGATGGTGAAATGGTGGCCCCATTCGTCGAAGGTTTGTCCGTATTGCGACCAGCCGGACAAGGCCTCCAGCTGGTGGGTATCCGGCCGAAACCTCACGCCAAACACCCCCATCTTGAGCCGCGGATTCTCACGGTCCGCAAACCGGATGTCGCTTCCAGGATCGCCAAAAGGGTTCTTG
>VBOG01000169.1 GCA_005877815.1 Nitrospirota bacterium | reverse complement strand
TATGAGGCTCGAGCCCTGGATATCGGGAGAGGCCGCCAGGATCGGATTGACGCAGCATGCGCTCAACAGCAGTGAGATGAAGACGAGGAGCATGCACGCAGCATACAGAGGCCATCGTCTGAAGCCAAGCCCGACGATGCGGACGGGTACGGAAGGGGACGACGCCGTGCTGGTCAGCTCGCCCCGGTTCGACGTCTACGATCGCGCGTCTCGTTGAAAGACGATGCCCGCTGTGCCATGTGGCGAAGCACTGCGATCCGAGGCAGCAGGAACCATAATGCCAGAAAGACGCCGAGCAAGAGGGCCGCAAGCACGAGACTCACGAGCGTGTCCTGCAGGATCAGATTGGCGATGAGATAAAAATCGAGGCAGATGCCGAGCAGCAGCGGCCACATGCTGAGCAGTAGCAGGCGTGAGGCGATTCGGATAAATGCGTGCGAGACGGAATCGCGTTCCGTCTGCCGGTGGTACGCGGCCGGCGTCATCACCAATGCGACGGCGACGGCGATCAGGGCGATGGCCACAAGATGAAGCGTGCGCTCCGAGGACGACAGTCGTTCCCAGAACGTTTGGTTAAACACCGCGACCAGCTGAAAGCCGAATAAGGCCTGGATGCCGGGCAGCACCATCCGGCATTCATCGAGGAGGTAACTGGCCTCCTCCGACGGCGGCTGTTGGTCCTCATTCTCGCGTACTCTCTCAGACATCGAATTCCTCCGTTGTCATTCTCGAACGGCCCCCGGGCGGAGCGGCGAATCGACGCCCGATCTCCAAGGGGTTTCTCGTTTATTAAGATAGCGCGAATAAAAGTAAAAAGCGGTACTACAGAAGTATTCTTGGATGAGAGTTGAAGCGCCTGGCGCGCGGCTTACGCGAGCGAGCGGAATGCGGTTGGATGGCAGAGTCAGGCGACCTTCAGCGCACTTTCAGCTCAGTCCTGTGAATCAGGGCAGGAGGTCGCGCACCAGGATCGCAGACACCGGCTGCGACAGATGATACGCGGTTTCGGAAGGGCTGAAGACTTTACAGACTTGATAGTGTGCCTGCCCATTGGCCGGGGCGAGGGGCTCGCGATACATTTCGAGCGTGGCCGCGTCAATATTGATCAACCAATATTCAGGAATTCCCGCCCGCGCGTAAACGCGTCGCTTGAGCTCCTGGTGCGCCGTCGGCAACGAATCGGCGACCTCGACCACGAGCACCGCCGTCGAAGGCTCCCGATCGAGATAGTCTGAGGGGCTGCCATCCACGACCGCCAGATCGGGCTGCGGCTTCGAATCCGGGTCGAGCGCCAGCGGCTTTCGCACGCGAACGTTGTACCCGGCACCGAACATCTCTTGAAGTGCGCGCTCAATTTTTCCGATCACCGCCGCATGGAATCGTGTGTGGCTGGTGAAGATCTCTCCGTCCAGCAGCTCCAGGCGCTCATGCGGATGGAAGAGTCCCACGGTCGCCATGCGATCATATTCCTGCCTTGTCCAGCGTCGTGTCTGCATCGCGGCTGTGGGCATTGCGGCACCTCTCATTGTGGAGGGCATCCTAAACGGCGTTACATTGAAATACTACCCCACCAAAGAGGGAGATGACCCTTTACGGTAGGCTGAACATTGAAAGTGACTGGGATGAAAAACGCTGGTGCGGTACAATGGCCGTATGGTCTATCGGAATCGCACAGAGGCCGGCCGGCGGCTTGGAGGCGCGCTGGCCGCCTATGCCGACCGTGCTGACGTGCTGGTGCTGGCGCTGCCCCGGGGCGGCGTGCCCGTGGGGTTCGAAGTGGCGGCTGCTTTGAATGCCCCCCTCGACGTGTTCGTCGTGCGGAAGCTCGGCGTACCCAGTCAGGAGGAACTGGCCTTGGGCGCGATCGCGACGGGGGGCGTGCTAGTTCTGAATGAGGATCTCGTCCTCCATCTCAACATTCCGTCGCATGTCATCGAGGACATCGCCGCACGCGAGCGGAGCGAACTCGAACGCCGTGAGCAGGCCTATCGCGACGGCCGACAGCCGCCGGAGACGCGAGGACGAACGGTGATTCTTGTGGATGACGGACTTGCCACCGGCGCTACTATGCGGGCGGCGGTGACGGCCTTACGGCAGAGCCAACCCAAGAGGATCATCGTCGCCGTTCCCGTGGCCGCGCCCGAGAGTTGTCAGGAATTGCGGCGCGAAGCCGATGAGGTCATCTGCGCGATCACCCCCGAGTCCTTTCATGGAGTCGGCGAATGGTACGAGGATTTCTCACAGACATCCGACGAGGAAGTTCGTGCTCTCTTGGCACAGGCCTCGCGCAGTCATTTGAACCCCCCTCCTTTCGTAGCATAGGCATCCTAAGGAAGAACGTTTAGAAGCCCGCTCAACGGTGCAGCCGCTGGCTTTACCACTTGCCGTTCATCTCCGCCCCTACCCGCGCTGCGCTTTGCTCTCGAGCATCGCCGCCAGCCTCAGACTATACTGGTCATCAATCCCGTAGTGAGTTTCTACTTCGAGTTCGCCATTGTGTTTCTCCTTCGCAGTTAACTTCTATGTGTGAGAGCTCCGGCCCCCATTTTCTGCGCACTCGTAGTTGACCGAAAGTCAAGGGCTTTCCAGGCTTTTTCTGACTGTTCCCCTACTTTTGAGGGGATTCTTATTGAAGGGGGCCAATGGTACCGTGTCTCATCTTTCGGTCCATCTCTTAAGGAAGCGTACGACCCACTTTAGGGAGGTAGGCATGAGTCAGGCAACGGCGGTCCTCGTCGATCAGGAAGGGCTTCTGGAGACGCTCAAAGCGTACAAGCAAGGCGATTTTACCGCCCGCATGAGACAAAGAGGACGGGGAACCGCCGCCGAAATCGCCTCCACCTTGAATGCAATCATCGAGCAGAACCAAATACTGACCAAGGAACTCGTGCGTCTCAGTAAAGTCGTCGGCAAGGAAGGCAAGATTTCTGAGCGTGCCGACATCGGAAGCATCAGCGGCTCGTGGGCCACGTCGGTCGAATCCGTCAACTCACTGATCGGCGACCTCGTGAAACCGACCGCCGAGGTGACGCGCGTGATCGGCGCCGTGGCGAAAGGCGACCTGTCCCAATCCATGCCGCTTGAGACGGATGGCCAGCCAGTCAAAGGAGGATTCCTGCGGACCGCCAAAATCGTGAATACGATGGTGGACCAGTTGAACTCCTTCGCGTCGGAGGTGACGCGCGTGGCGCGCGAGGTCGGCACCGAAGGCAAGTTGGGCGGCCAGGCGGAGGTCAAAGGTGTGGCCGGGACGTGGAAGGACTTGACCGACAATGTGAACTACATGGCCTCGAACCTCACCAGCCAGGTCCGGAACATCGCGCAGGTGACCACGGCCGTGGCGACGGGCGACTTGTCGAAGAAGATCACGGTGGAAGCGCGCGGGGAAATTCTCGAGTTGAAGAACACGATCAACGTCATGGTGGACCAGTTGAACTCGTTTGCGTCCGAGGTGACGCGCGTGGCACGTGAAGTCGGTACCGAAGGCAAGTTGGGCGGACAGGCGGACGTGAAAGGCGTGGCCGGCACATGGAAGGACTTGACCGACAGTGTGAACGGCATGGCTCGCAATCTGACGAGCCAGGTGCGGAACATCGCCCAGGTGACGAC
Source organism: Nitrospirota bacterium (assembly GCA_005877815.1). GTDB lineage: Bacteria > Nitrospirota > Nitrospiria > Nitrospirales > NS-4 > NS-4. Next base: position 7,659 of record VBOG01000169.1, on the reverse strand, counting down.
CGCTGTGGCCATGGGCGACCTGTCGAAGAAGATCACCGTGGACGTGCGCGGCGAAATCCTTGAGTTGAAGAACACGATCAACGTCATGGTGGACCAGTTGAACTCGTTTGCGTCCGAGGTGACGCGCGTGGCGCGCGCCGTCGGCACCGAAGGCAAGCTCGGCGCCCAGGCCGAGGTGAAGGGCGTGGCCGGCACATGGAAGGACTTGACCGACAGCGTGAACTACATGGCGTCGAACCTGACCAGCCAGGTGCGCAACATCGCGCAGGTGGCGACGGCCGTGGCCAACGGTGACTTGTCGAAGAAAATTACCGTGGACGTGCGCGGCGAAATTCTCGAGTTGAAGAACACGCTGAATACGATGGTGGACCAACTGAACTCGTTTGCGTCCGAGGTGATTCGGGTGGCCCGCGACGTCGGCACCGAAGGCAAGCTCGGCGGCCAGGCTGAACTGGATGGCGTCGAACCTCACCAGCCAGGTGCGCAACATCGCGCAGGTGACGACGGCCGTCGCGAACGGCGACTTGTCGAAGAAGATTACGGTCGAGGTGAAAGGCGAAATCCTCGAGTTGAAGAACACGATCAACGTCATGGTGGACCAGTTGAACTCGTTCGCGTCCGAGGTGACGCGCGTGGCGCGTGAGGTCGGGACCGAAGGCAAGCTCGGCGGCCAGGCGCAGGTGAAGGGCGTGGCCGGCACATGGAAGGACTTGACGGACAGCGTGAACTACATGGCCTCGAACCTGACGAGCCAGGTGCGGAACATCGCGGCCGTGACGACGGCCGTGGCGAAAGGCGACCTCTCGAAGAAGATCACCGTGGACGTGCGCGGCGAGATCCTCGAGTTGAAGAACACGATCAACGTCATGGTGGACCAGTTGAACTCGTTTGCCTCAGAGGTGACGCGCGTCGCCCGTGAGGTGGGCACCGACGGCAAGTTGGGCGGCCAGGCGGACGTGAAGGGCGTCGGCGGCACGTGGAGTGACGACGGCCGTGGCGAAAGGCGACCTCTCGAAGAAGATCACCGTGGACGTGCGCGGCGAGATCCTCGAGTTGAAGAACACCATCAACGTCATGGTGGACCAGTTGAACTCGTTTGCGTCCGAGGTGATCCGGGTGGCCCGCGACGTGGGCACCGAAGGCAAGCTCGGCGGCCAGGCGGATGTGAAGGGCGTGGCCGGGACGTGGAAGGACTTGACCGACAATGTGAACTGGATGGCGTCGAACCTCACGAGCCAGGTGCGCAACATCGCGCAGGTGACGACGGCCGTCGCCAACGGCGACTTGTCGAAGAAGATCACCGTGGAGGTGCGCGGGGAAATCCTCGAGTTGAAGAACACCATTAATACGATGGTGGACCAGCTGAACTCGTTTGCATCGGAAGTGACGCGCGTCGCCCGCGAGGTGGGCACCGAAGGCAAGCTCGGCGGCCAGGCGGACGTGAAGGGCGTCGGCGGCACGTGGAAGGACTTGACGGACAACGTGAACTCGATGGCGTCGAACCTCACCAGTCAGGTGCGTGGTATCGCTCGCGTCGTGACGGCCGTGGCCAGCGGCGACCTCAAACGAAAACTTACCGTGGAAACGAAGGGGGAGATCGCGGCGCTCGCCGACACCATCAACGAGATGATCGACACGCTCGCGACGTTCGCGGATCAGGTCACCACCGTGGCCCGCGAGGTGGGGACCGAAGGCAAGCTCGGCGGCCAGGCCAAGGTGCCCGGCGCGGCCGGTCTCTGGAAGGACTTGACCGACAATGTGAACCAGCTCGCGGCGAACCTGACGAACCAGGTCCGCGCCATTGCCGAGGTGGCCACGGCCGTGACGAAGGGCGACTTGACGCGGTCCATCGCGGTGGAAGCGCAGGGTGAGGTCGCGGCGCTCAAGGACAACATCAACGAGATGATCCGGAACCTCAAGGACACGACACAGAAGAACACCGAGCAGGATTGGTTGAAGACGAACCTCGCGCAATTCACCGGCAAGCTGCAGGGGCAGAAGAACCTGACGACCGTGGCGAACCTGATCCTGTCCGAGCTGACGCCGCTCGTCAACGCCCAGCACGGTGTCTTCTACATCAACGAGTCGCTGGAAAGCGAGCCTGCGATGAAGATGCTCGGGAGCTACGCCTACCGCGAGCGTAAAGGCGTGGCGAACGTCTTCAAGGCGGGCGAGGGGCTGGTCGGCCAGTGCGCCTTGGAGAAGGAGCGCATCGTCGTCTTCAACGTGCCCACCGACTACATTCACATCAGCTCAGGGCTCGGCGAGGCGCCGCCGTACAACATCGTGGTGCTGCCGGTGCTGTTCGAAAACGAGGTCAAGGCGGTCATCGAGCTCGCCTCGTTCAACAAGTACAGCGACATTCACTTGACCTTCCTTGATCAGCTCAAGGAAAGCATCGGCATCGTGTTGAACACGATCGCCGCGAACATGCGGACGGAAGACCTCCTCAAACAGTCGCAATCGCTGACTGCCGAGCTGCAGAGCCAGCAATACGAGCTCAAGACCACGAACGAGCGGCTCGAGCGGCAGGCGGAATCGCTGCGAAAATCCGAAGAGCGGCTGCGCAGCCAGCAGGAGCAGTTGCGGCAGAGCAATGAGCAATTGGAAGAGAAGGCCAACCTGCTGTCGCAGCAGAACGCGCAGGTGGAAATGAAGAACCGCGAGGTCGAGGAAGCGCGGCTGGCTCTCGAAGAAAAGGCCGAGCAGTTGGCGCTGTCCTCGCGGTACAAATCGGAGTTCCTTGCCAACATGTCTCATGAGCTGCGCACGCCGCTCAACAGCCTGTTGATCCTGTCCAAGTTGCTGGCGGACAACCGTGAGGCGACGTTGACGACCAAACAGGTCGAATTCGCCCAGACGATCTATGCGTCGGGCAGCGACCTCCTGGCGCTCATCAACGACATTCTGGACCTCGCGAAGATCGAGTCGGGCACGATGGGTGTGACGCTGAGCCCGGTCGGCTTTGCGGATCTGACCGAGTATGTGGACCGCACGTTCCGGCAGATGGCGCAGAGCAAAGGGCTGGAATTCACGATCGAGCGCGTGCCGGGTCTGCCCTCGGCCATTCAGACCGATTTGATGCGTCTGCAACAGGTGTTGAAAAACCTGCTGTCGAACGCCATCAAATTCACGGAGCATGGCGTGGTCGCCTTGCGCATCGAAAAGGTCCTGTCGGGATGGACGCGCGAGCACCTCGGGCTCGGGCAAGCGGATTGTGTCGTGGCCTTCTCGGTCAGCGACACCGGCATCGGGATTCCGGCGGGCAAGCAGAAGATTATTTTCGAGGCCTTCCAACAGGCCGACGGCACCACGAGTCGAAAGTACGGCGGCACGGGCCTCGGGCTTTCGATCAGCCGGGAGATCGCGCGGTTGCTCGGCGGCGAGATCCATGTCCACAGCGAAACGGGGAGAGGCAGCGTCTTCACGTTCTATCTGCCGCGGGTGTTCCCGACCGTATTGGCGCCGAGAGTCGCGTCCCCCGCACTCGCGACGAAACCGACGGACCTCCTGCCGGAACCGGAACCAGAGGTCATCGCTCCCTGGACTCCGCCGGTGGAGGTCCCTGACGATCGGGAGACCTTGCAGGCTGAGGAGCGGTCGCTGCTCATCGTGGAGGACGACCCGTCCTTCGCGCAGATCCTGCTCGATCTCGCCCGCGAGAAGGGCTTTAAAGGGCTGGTCGCGACATCCGGCCAGTCGGGCCTCGGTTTGGCCCGCCGATTCAAGCCGTCGGCGATCACGCTGGATCTTCAGCTGCCGGACAACGATGGCTGGACGATTCTGGATCGCCTGAAGCATGATGTGGCCACGCGTCACATTCCCGTGCACATCATTTCGGTAGAAGAGGCCCGGCAGCGGGGCCTCAAGCAGGGCGCGTTCGGCTATCTCAACAAGCCGGTCGAGCGGGAATGGCTGTCGAAGGCGTTCGACGACATGGTGGCATTCCTCGACCGCCCATCCAAGAGCCTTCTGGTGGTGGAGGACGACGAAACGCAGCGGCGCAGCATCATCGAGTTGATCGGGACCGGCGATGTTCAGACAACCGCGGTCGGGAGCGGCGAAGAGGCGTTGCGGGCGCTCGAGAGCGGCCTGTACGACTGTATGGTGCTCGACTTGCGGCTGCCGGACATGTCAGGCCAGGAACTGATCAGGAAAATCCATCAGGAACTGGGCCGGCAGAACCTTCCGATCGTGGTCTATACGGGTAAAGAACTGACGAGAAAGGAAGAGAGCCAGCTCAAGAAGTTGACGGAGGCGATCATCATCAAGGATGTCAAGTCGCCGGAACGGTTGGTCCACGAGACCGCGCTGTTCCTGCACCGCTCCCCCGAGCAACTCGGGACGCCGCAGCGCCGCATGATCGAGGAATTCCATCAGACGGATACCGCGCTTGCGGGAAAGAAGGTGCTGATCGTGGACGACGATGTCCGCAATATCTTTGCGCTGACCAGTATTCTCGAGACTCACAACATGCAGGTGTTGTACGCCGAGAATGGGCAGGACGGCATCGACCGCATGCGCGAGAACCCGGACATCGACATCGTGTTGATGGATATCATGATGCCCGACATGGACGGCTATGAAACGATGCGCGCGATTCGCAAGAGCGGGGAGTACCGGTCGTTGCCGATCATCGCCGTGACGGCGAAGGCCATGAAAGTGGACCGGGCGAAATGCATCGAGGCCGGTGCGACCGATTATCTCTCGAAGCCGGTGGATACGGAACAGTTGCTGTCGCTTCTGCGCGTCTGGTTGTACCGATAGCTGAAGCGAGCGGGATGAGTCCCGCCTCTACATGGAATGGTCTTTTTGTAGGGGAGGGCTTTCGCCCTCCCGGGTTGGATGTCTTGATGCACATGCCAGGGCGCGACTATCTGTTGGAAGACACCGAGGTGCGGCTGCTTCTCGAAGGCGTCCTCCAGTGGTACGGCTTCGATTTCAGGGACTATGCGCCGGAAATTCTGAAGCGCCGCCTGTGGGAACGGATCGACGCGGAAGGTCTCCGGACGATCTCCGGGTACCAAGAAAAGCTGCTTCACGACGAAGGCTGTCTCGAGCACCTGCTGCTGGCGTTGTCCGGCACCGGCACGCGGCCCTGCATATTCCATGATCCCGGGTTCTACCAGGCACTCAGAACCACCGTCGTTCCCGTCCTTCGAACCTACGCCTCGGCGCAGGTCTGGCTGCCGGCCTGCTCGACGGGGGAGGAGGCGTACGCCGTCGCCATCGTCTTCCGGGAGGAGGGGCTGTCTCAGCGGTGCCGGGTGTACGCCACCGACATCAGCGAGGTGGTCCTGAAGACGGCGCGGGAAGGTCTTTTCCCATTGACCGCCCTTCAAGACGCCACCGCCAATTATGTCAAGGCGGGCGGGGCGCGCGCATTTTCCGAATACTACACCGTGCAGGATGATCGCGTGGTCATGGACGCGGCATTGAGAGAATCCATTGTGTTCGCGGAGCACCATCTGGCGACCGACGGGTCGTTCAACGAATTTCAGGTGATCATGTGTCGAAACGCCATGGGGCTTTTCAACGAATGGTTGCAAGAGCGTGTGCACGAGCTGTTCTTGAAGAGCCTGAGCCGCTTTGGATTGTTGTTGCTCGGCGAAAAGGAGAATCCCAAGCTTCCGTGGAATCAGGAATCCTATGAGCTTCTCGAAGGCCCACACACACTCTATCGAAAGATGAATTAATGAAAGAGGGAGAACCAATGACCCTCAACGGATCACGCGTCTCTGTCCCTCAAGCCGTCAACATCCTGATCGTGGACGACAACCGGGATAGCACGCTGGCGCTCGCGGCCATCCTCGAGGGACCCGATCGAGAGATCTTGAAAGCGTACTCGGGCGAGGACGCGCTCAAGCACCTGCTGCACCATGATTTCGGTGTCATTCTCCTCGACGTAAGAATGGCCGGTATGGACGGGTACGAGACCGCGGATGTCATCCGAAGCCGGCCGAAGACTCGCGACGTGCCGATCATCTTCCTCACGAGCTACAACAAGGAGGATGCGCAGGTCGTGCGCGGGTATGCTCATGGGGCCGTTGACTATATTTTCAAGCCCGTGATTCCAGATGTTTTGAAGTCTAAGGTGAATGTATTTCTTGAGCTCTATCGGCGGACTGAGGCGTTGAAAACGAAGAATGCGGAGCTCGAGCTCGCGGAAAAAGAGTTGGCTCGGCGAGTCGAAGAGCTGGCCCGGTCTAACGCGGAGCTGGAGCGGTTTGCGTATGTGGCATCGCACGACCTGAAGGAGCCGCTTCGCATGGTGACGAGCTACACGAAGCTGCTGGCCAGCCGGTACGAGGGGAAGCTGGATCAAGACGCGAACGACTTCATTGCCTTTGCGGTGGATGGCGCCAGTCGGATGGAGCAGCTCATCCACGATCTGCTCTCCTATTCTCGAGCCGGCGAGCGGAACAACATGAGTAAATTCGTGAACTGCGAGGAGGCCTTGAACGACGCGCTGGAGAACCTGAAGACGGCGATGGACGAATGCCGGGCGACCGTGACCCACGATCCGCTGCCGACCGTGAACGGCGACACCACACAACTCATCCAGGTCTTTCAAAACCTCATCGGGAACGGCGTGAAATTTCGCAGTGACCGTTCGCCGTCCATCCATGTCTCGGCCAGACAGCAAGGCGAGGAATGGTTGTTTTGTGTGCAGGATAACGGGATCGGGATCGAAGCGCAGTATCTCGACCGCATCTTTGTCCTGTTCCAACGGCTGCATGGACGCGAGGAATATCCGGGAACCGGCATCGGCCTCGCGATCTGCAAGAAGATCGTGGAAACGCACGGCGGGCGAATCTGGGTGGAGTCCGAATTTGGAAAAGGCTCGACGTTTTGTTTCACCTTGCCAGGGTTAGCCAGAAAAGAAAACGTGCCGAACAAGCCCGCCACATCGGCTCGATAGAACGCTTGGTCGGAATAACGGCGAGGGCTTACGAGGCCTTGCGGCCAGTCCACGCGCGGGATGCGTTTTCGCGCAAGTCCCGGTCAGCCTCGGTGTCGCCCCAGATTCTGATCGCCGTGAATGCGATCGCGGTGCCGACCACGACGAGAAGTCCGAGCGAGACGATTGCTGCCATCAGCCCGCTGACCCATTCGTTGACATGCGGATCTGCCCACATATGTCACCTCACATCTTGCATCCATTCCATAGTGCCGTACGCGCCTGAAAAACCATCGAGACTGTTCCCGGCCTAATCTCCTGGCGTTGCATCCCCGGGTCGCACGGAAGGAGGGCAGCGGGCCGGCAGCAGCGCGTGCCATCCGCGACGATCACCCACCAACCTCGCCTCGTGGGATCTTGTGCTGTCCGAGGCGTCATGTCACCTCCGTTGTTTGGGCTCACACGAGAGCTGTTCATCTGTTCTCATGCTCCGCGTGCGCCAAGTGGCGTATGAACCAGTCCCGCGCGAGACGGCCCACTTCTTCCAACGCCCCAGGTTCTTCGAAGAGATGCGTGGCTCCGGGGATGATCGAAAGCATTTTCTCGGTACGCAGTTGAGCCAGTGCGTCACGGTTCATTTCGATGACCGGCGCGTCATCGCCACCCACGATCAGCAGAGTGGGCGCCTGAACTCGCGGCAACACAGCGGCGGCAAGATCCGGCCGGCCGCCTCTCGACACGATGGCATAAATGCGCTG
>VBOG01000168.1:8828-17250 GCA_005877815.1 Nitrospirota bacterium | reverse complement strand
CGGATCTTTCCTCATGAGAACACGCGTGCTGCCGCCAAGTCCGACCGATATCAGTTACTCGAGACCTGCCGGAGCAACTTTAGCCCGATCTTCTCCCTGTATTCCGACCCGGAGGGCCGGATCATGCGCGTCCTGGAGAAGTCGGTCGACGAGGACAAGCCGCGCATCGACGTGACTGACGACGACGGCGTCCGGCACCGGGTGTGGACCGTGCATAACGAAGCAGTTCTCGCGGAAGTTGTCGCCCTGATGGCGCCTCTGCCATTGTTCATCGCGGATGGCCACCATCGGTATGAATCGGCCTTGCGTTATCGCAACGCACAGCGTGCGAGTCAGCCTTCGGCCGACCGCCTGCCGTCGGACCTCGTCCTGATGTATTTCTCCAATCTCGATAATGCGGGTCTGACGATTTTGCCGACACACCGTCTCATCCATGGGCCCCTTCCATGTCCCGTAGAGGAATTTCGTAAGCGCATGACGGAGAATTTCACGGTGAAGGAGTTCCCATTCACAAATGCGACCGAGGCGGCGGTACGTGAACGATTTTTGCACGCGCTGCGCGCGGCGAGGTTTTCCAAGGAGCATGTCCTTGGGATGGCCGTACACGGTGAGTCTCAGTACGATCTGTACGCGTTGAATGCAAAAGGGGATAGCAAGCTTGGAGCGTCCGCCAGGGACCGCCTGGACGTCTCGCTTCTTCAGCAGTTGGTCTTGCGGGACGCCATGCGGATGACGGCGCACGACGAAGAGCGCCTGACATACATGAAAGATGAAGACGCGGTGTTTCGTGCGGTGGCGGCAGGAGACTGCGAGATGGCGATCCTCCTCAACCCGCCGAAGATCACGGAAGTCAAGGACGTGGCCCGTGCGGGCGACCGCATGCCGCACAAGTCCACGTATTTTTATCCGAAACCCCTCACCGGTCTCGTCATCAACAAAATGGACTGATTTCGCGGCCCTACACCCCGACTTTCCCTCCAGAATCGCGCGCTTCTTTCCGATCGGAACTTTTGTCTTGACATTATTTTGGACTCCTATATATTTGCGCCTCCCTTACGTTCGTTATCCTAAAAATGTTTTGCTAGAGGAAGCCTGTGGTCGTCAGGATGTGGCCGAGTGCCATCGGCATTGTTGCACTGCTGGTTTTCTGCGAGACCAGGGCGGGGGCCGGCGGCCTTTCGTTCTCTGAAAATGGTGCGGCAGCTGCAGGGAAAGCCAATGCGTTTGTCGGCGAGGCTGACGATCCCTCAGCGATTTTTTACAATCCAGCGGGAATGACGCAGTTGCCCGGCACTCAGGTCATGGCGGGAACCGCTCTTGTCCATTTAAGCTCTACATTTCGCAGTTCAACGACCGGCGAATCTACGCAACTGCAGGATCAGTTTCCGCTCGTGCCTCATCTGTACGTGACCCACCGCCTGAAGGTTCTCGACGAGCGTTTGAGCCTCGGCCTCGGGATCTACCATCCGTTTGGGATCGTGATCGATTGGCCGGATACGTGGCAGGGACGGTTCGATTCCACCGATGCCAGGTTGCGGGTCACGGTTTTCAACCCCGTCGTCGCGTTTCGAGCGACTCCCAAGCTTTCATTGGCAGCCGGCGTTCGTGTAGCGGATGTGGCGGCCGAGGTGGAGCAGAAATTCAACCTCGGCAACGGCGAATCGAAGCTTCGGGCGTACGGCTTGACCGCGATGCCGGTCGGGTGGAATGTTGGCGCGCTGTATCGTGTCACGGAGAGCGTGTCGGTCGGCATCACCTTCCGAAGCGAACTCCAGGCGAAACTCAGGGGGCAAGCCGACGTGACAGGACCCGCGGCTGCGGTCTTTCCGAGCGCCAGCCTGCATAGCGGACTGAAGCTTCCACCGCAACTCGTTGCCGGCATCTCGGTGAAAGTCACGCCTCGGTGGACGATCAATGCCGATGTCGAATGGGAGGGATATCGCACAGTCGGCACGATCCCCAAAGATTTTGTCGGGCGAACCGCGGGAGATCTCATAGGGACTCGCTTGTGGACGAACTCCTACGTGTACCGGCTGGGGACAGAGTTTGCTGCCACTTCACGGTGGGCGGTGCGCGGCGGGTACTTCTTCGATCAGTCACCGATACCCGACAACACGTTCGAACCCGCAATTCCGAACGCGAATCTGCATGCCGTCACCGCAGGATTGGGATACCGGTGGGAAACATTGACATTGGATGTGGCATATCTGTTCGGCTTCTACGAAAAGCGAGCGATTAACAATTCTACGCTCGATTCCAATAACCGAGCCGGGCCAACGACTTTTGGATCGTATTCAACGACAGCGCAGGTGCTGACCGTGAGTCTGACCAAGCGCTTTTGAATCCAATCAGACACGGCTGTATCTTTTTTGATACGGCACATGGGCTCACCGTTGTATCTAAAAATCTCCCTGCCCTCCATATAATTCAGGTACTTCCCCGTGTTCTCAACATTAAAAATAAATTGGTATCGCTGTTGCTAAACCCTGGATCAGACGCAGTGATCATTTAGTACTAATGGTGTACTAATGGTGGACATACAGGGATAATTGTTGACAATTTTGCAGTGGCTTTATAGAGTCCGCACCCAGCGAAGACACTTAGACTCGCTTTGAGTCTAGAGGATTCATGATGCTTTTCTCCGAGCTCTCAGCCGGAGGTGGAACAGGGCTTGTGGGCCTCACGGTTCATGAGCCCTTCTTGTTTCTAACAGCTTTCAATGGCTTTCAAGGTCCTTCAACGTCCAAGTGAACAGAAGGATACTCATCGTGGATGACGACCCGGATATCCGCCAAGTGCTTATGGATCGCCTGACTTCATACGGCTATGGCGTCGAGACCGCAATTGACGGTCTTGAGGCTCTTGATGCACTCAAGCGGGGCTCCTACGACGGCATGCTCCTGGACATCAGGATGCCTCATGTGGACGGCATCGAAGTTCTCCATCAGGTCAAAGCATCCTATCCCGCAATGCCCGTGATCATGATTACCGCTTCCAAGCTGCAGGACACCGCTGCCCAGGCATTGCGCGATGGAGCGTGCGCATTTCTTCTCAAACCGTTCGGTACCGCACTGCTGAAAGACGCCGTGTACCGGTGCTTCGGCCCGGCCGCTTGAGGGTGTCTGATGAAAACTCTCGTCCTGTTGGTGGAAGACGATCCTGACATCACGGTGATCCTCAGCGACAGGTTGAAAGCGATGGGACATGACGTCATCGCGGCGTCGGATGGGGAGACGGCTCTCGATGCGACGGCGCAAAATTCTCCCGGCTTGCTGTTGTTGGATATTGAACTGCCGAGAATAAGCGGTCTGGATGTCCTCAAGCGGGTCCATCAGATATCGCCTGAGATACCCGTCATCGTCATGACGGCGCACGGGACCATCGCGCGTGCCGTCGAAGCCATGAAAGAGGGCGCGGTCGACTTTATTACCAAGCCCATCGAACCCGCGAATCTTCGGTCGGTCATCGCCAAGGCTCTTGAACGAAAGGATCTGAGCAGCGAAGTGGTGCGGTTGCTCGGCGATATCAATCACGACATTAAAAATCTGTTGACGCCGGTGGTCAGCGGAGCCGGCATTCTCGAAACCGAGATTGAAGAAGTATTTGAGAAGCTTCCTGAAATGGAAGCGGTCAAGTCCGAAGCCAGCCATCAGGTGTGTAATGAAGTCATCGAAATGCTGCGGGATGCAGCCCGGCGCATCCAGGATCGCACCAAGGAAATCGCCGATTATGTGAAGGGGATCAGCGTTCCGCCGCGGTTTGCGCCATGCCTCATCATCAATGTCGTGGACAGTGTCTTCAAGACCTTGCGGTTGCTGGCCGATACACGGGGTCTTGCCCTCAAACATGAAGGTCTTGAAGATTTGCCGTCGATTTTCGCGGATGATCGCCGCCTCTACAATGCGTTCTACAATCTCGTCAACAATGCGATCACAGAGACCCCGGCTGGTGGTGCGATCACCATTCGCGGTGCTCTACAGCCGGACAACAAAGTGGTTGTTCTCTCAGTCACAGATACCGGATGCGGGATGTCTGACGAAGTGCGGCAGAGTCTGTTTACCTCGCAGACGATCAGTCGAAATGCCGGAGGCACGGGACTCGGCACAAAAATCGTGAAGGACGTCGTGGACGCGCATGGCGGTCGAATCACTGTGGACAGCAAGAAAGGATTCGGGACCGCATTCTCGATCCAGCTTCCCGTGGAAGGTCTAGTTGCGGCCGATTGCCGGTAAGCATGATGAGACATCGGATTCTAGTCATCGAAGACGATGCGGATATTGCCACAGTCCTGCGGGACCGACTGGAGACCATGGGGAATGAGGTCGTGACGGCGATTGATGGACAAGCCGGCTTGGAGGCCTTTGAACGAGAGGCTCCCAATCTGCTGCTGCTCGATCTCGAACTGCCGAAGGTCAATGGGATGGATGTTCTCCGGCGGATTCGAAAAAATTCACCGGAAGTTCCGATCGTTGTCATGACGGCACACGGGACAATTGCGCGCGCCGTGGAGGCGATGAAGGAAGGCGCGACCGACTTCATCACAAAACCCTTCGATACCGACTATCTGAAGATTGTGATGGCTAAAGCGCTGGAGCGCGGAGAGCTGAAGCAGGAAGTCGCGGTGCTGCGTGCTGAACTGGACAGCCGGTATGAGACGCTTCAGGCATCGAGCTCCAAGATGGCCGACGTGCTGCAGACCGCCAAGAAGGTGGCGCTGAGCGACAGCACGGTCTTGCTATTGGGTGAGAGCGGAACCGGCAAGGACCTGCTGGCCCGGTCCATCCATGCCTGGAGCCCCCGGCGGAACAAGCTGTTCATGGCGGTGAATTGCGTCGCCCTGACGGAAGAACTCCTTGAGTCCGAACTATTCGGCCATGAGAAGGGCGCCTTTACGGGCGCGTCCGCGCAGAAGCGCGGGAAGATGGAAGTGGCCGACGGCGGGACGATCTTTCTGGACGAGATCGGGGACATGAGGCCCGGCCTTCAGGCGAAGCTGCTGCGCTTCCTCCAGAACCGCGAGTTCGACCGTGTCGGCGGCACACAGACGGTCAAGGTCAACGTCCGGGTGATTGCGGCGACCAACCGGGACTTGCAACAGGCGGTCAAGTCCGGCGCCTTCCGCTCCGACCTCTTCTTCCGATTGAACGTCGTCAATCTGACGCTTCCTCCATTGCGCGAGCGCACCGAGGAAATCCCGGAGCTCGCCAGGACCTTTCTGAAAAAATATTGCCAGGAAGCCAAAAAACCGATGATGCAGATTTCGCCGCAAGCCATGAAGATGCTCACGGCGTACCCCTGGCCGGGGAACGTGCGCGAGCTTCAGAATGCCATCGAGCGTGCCGTCGTCTTGAAGACGGGCGAGATCGTGATGCCGGAAGACTTTGCTCTCCAACCCATGGATTTAACACCGGAACAGATGGAAGGGGTGGACCGCCAGTTTCACGACGCGGTCGATCATCAAAAGCGCCTGATCCTTAAGCGTGCCTTGGCGCGCGCAGGAGGCAGCCAGACTCGTGCGGCCGAACTGCTCGGGCTCCAGCGTACCTATCTTTCGCGCCTGATCAAGCAATTGGACGTCACGTAGTAGTGTTCTGAACCCTAGTGAAAGCGAGGTTCCAATGGGAGGCCGCCTTCAATTAAAGCTCAACTTGATTACTTTCTCTCTTGCGGTTCCGCCTACATTTCAGCCACCTCCGACTCTTCTTAAATGGCATACGAGGCGAAGGCAGATAACCGTTCTGCTAGTGGTCGGCTGGCTGACTTTCATGGTTCCAGCCATATCGCATGCCACGGGCTTCAGGCTTTTTCCTCAGAGCGCATCGGGTGCCGGGCAGAGTAACGCATTTGCCGCGCAGAGTGATGACCCGTCTGCCATCTTCTATAACCCCTCCGGCATCACGCAGTTGGATGGGATTCAGCTCATGGCCGGGGCCCTACTAGCCGGAGGCAGCACGAATTTCACCAGTAGCGCGACCGGCGCGAAGAGTCGGGGAGACTTAGGAGGAAGCATCAGCAGTCCTCCTCCGATGCACCTCTATGTGACGGCAAATCTCAAGGGACTTGCCCGCGCTTTCGACATGCCCGTCTTGGAACGCGTCACCGTCGGCGTCGGCGTGTTCTCACCGTTTGGCCTCAAGTACCGATGGCCGGAGGATGGTCCGCTCAATACGGCTCTTACGCGCGCAAGCTTGGAAATGATCGACATCAGACCTGTGATCGCCTACAAACTGACGGATACGCTTTCGATTGCCGCCGGCGCGGACATCTACACGTTCTCGGGCCTTATGGGTGAGGGTCAGTTCGAAACGCATTTCCACTCTTCTGGAGCGCCTGGGTTGCCACCTCCCGGGATTCCTATTGAGATTAACGGCAAAAATACCAGCGCGGGGGTCAATCTCAGCCTGCGCTACACGCCCTGCCTAACTGAAAATGGGCCAAGATGCAGCTTCGGCTTTCAATATCGCAGCCAGACGGCGCTGCAATTGGACGGGAATTTCATCGCGAATGGAGCGCTAGTTGCCGATAATCGCACGCGATTGGTGCTGCCGCAATCGTTTACCTTCGGTCTTGCCGCGTGGCCCGTCCGAGACGCCAAGACGGAATGGAAGTTCGAGGTCGATCTGGATAAGACCGACTGGAGTGCCTTCCAAAACACCGACGTGCATCTCAGCAATGGAGCCGTCGTGGCTGTCCCGAGAAACTGGGAGGATACGCTGAGCGTGATGGTCGGCACAGAATATAAGCGCATCGGCCCTGTGCTACTGCCACATTGGAATATCGCCGTCCGCGCGGGCTGGATGTATTCTGAGACGCCGATTCCCAGCCGCACGTTTGATCCCGCTTTGCCCGACGCCAACAGTCACACCTTTTCCTTCGGGATGGGTTTTCTCTGCCAGGCCGGCGGCAAGTTTGTCGGATTCATTCCTTGCGGCGAGGGGAGTAATTGGTACCGGCCGTCCGCCATTGGACTTGATGTGGCTTATCAGGCCGCCATCTACGAAACTCGGCATATCGCCGGCAATGTACCTCCATTGACGGCTCCGACCGTCGTCAATGGCACGTATGCGACTTCCCAGCACGTCGGACTCGTCAGCGTGCGCGTTAAGTTTTGAAGAAGGAGCTGCGATGAGTTACCTGCTTTCCGACCCGATCGAAAAGCTGATTCATGACAAGCCCTGCAGCGCGTTCGATAAAACCTGTGAAGTGCTGATTATCGGTTCCGGATATGGCGGCGCGATCGCCGCTATGAGGCTGGCGAACCAGAACGGCAGCGTAATGGTATTTGAGCGCGGAAACGAATATATGCCAGGCGATTTCCCTGAGTCGCTCGGAGAACTGCCGGCTCATGTCCAGTTCCTGCGGCCAGATCGCGATGTGCCGATCGGTAACGCCGATGCCCTGTTCGATCTTCGAATCGGCGATCCGGTCAGCGTGCTCGTCGGCAGTGGCCTCGGAGGCGGATCGCTGATCAATGCCAATGTGGCGTTCGAACCGGATGATCAAGTCTTGGGTGATCCGGCGTGGCCGACGGCATTGCGCAACGACAGGGCCAAGCTGTCGGAGTGCTTTGCCGCCGTACAAAGTCTGCTCGGCGTGAATACGGACAATCGGTATCTTCAGAAGTTTGGAGCGTTGCAGACCCTCGCCGATAGTCTGGGCGAGGTCTGCCGGCCGGCGCCCATAACGGTGACGCAACGGGATGGCGTCAACAGAGTCGGCATCCAGCAGAGTGCCTGCGTGGGATGCGGGAATTGCGTGACCGGATGCAATGTCGGGTCCAAGAACACACTTGCAATGAATGCTCTGCCCCTAGCCAAGAGCCGCGGCGCCAAGCTGTATACGGGTGCGACCGTACTAAGTATCGAGCCCAACGATGTTCCGAATGAACCGAAGTGGAAAATACGGTTTCGGCGAACGGCCGTCTCGAAGACAGTGATGTATAAGGACATCTTCACGATGCGCGCGCAGGTTGTCATCCTCGCTGCGGGCACTCTCGGCAGCACCGAGATCCTACTGCGATCGCAAGCGCGATGCCCCGACAAACTCAAGTTCTCTGAACACTTGGGCTCACGATTTTCCACAAACGGCGACGTAATCGCGTTCGGCTATGCGCAGGGAAATAAAGTGAACGCGGTGGCCCATGCGGATTCGGCCGCGCCCGCCGAGCGGCGCAGCGCACGCAATATTGGCCCCACGATCACCGGATACTTCCAAGCGGATGCGGATAATGGTCCAAACGAATCCGGACGCAGGCGTCGAGTGACAATCGAGGACGGCGCCGTGCCGTCTGCGCTCGCGCATGTGTTTGGAGAAGTTATCGCGTCGGCTTCGCTTCCGAAGCGTTATTCCAAAGCTTCTCCGCATGCATGGTTCAACGGCGCAAACAGGGACAAAGATCCTCTAAGCGTGCACCCCGAAGCTC
>VBOG01000168.1:0-8760 GCA_005877815.1 Nitrospirota bacterium | reverse complement strand
CCGGGAAGTACTTAAATCCGATAACGCCGCTCAGCAGTCGGTGTACGACGATATCGACGCTCTGCTGACAACGGCTGAAAACAAACGTGGGTTCGACGGTGGCGATTACTTGCCGAATCCGCTCTGGAAACTTTTTCCGGACGAATTGCGGCAGGTATCAAATGCACCGGCTCCTGGTGGGAAGTTGCTGACCGTGCATCCGCTGGGCGGGTGTCCGATGGGAGATGACGCGCGATCCGGAGTCGTCAACCATTACGGGCATGTCTTCAGGGGAGATGGTCCGCAAAAGGACTTGGTCTACGAGGGGCTGTACGTGATGGATGGTGCGATCCTGCCATGCGCCCTCGGCGTGAATCCGTTTCTCACCATCGCAGCGTTAGCATATCGAAATTCCGAAGACGTGAGCAGGCTCCTGGGAAGAAAGGCCGCAGAACTCGGACAGATTGGGAATACACCGCAAGATGCGGAGATGACAAACAATATCGAAGCGAGGCTTCCAAAGAACGACCCGGCTCCTGTTGCCGCACACCAGGTATCGGCGACATTCAATGAGCGGATGGTGGGGCGTCTCGAGGTTCCTAAAATACCCGCTTGGCTCATCGCAATTTTGGGTGAGGGCAAAAAAACACTGCAGCTGAAAGAGCGTCAAGGTCTGGTAATCGACGTGGAGATCCAGATCAAAGATGTCTTGCATTGGTTAAGGTATACGAACGAGCCGTTGAATGCATCCGCGAAATTATTCGCGAACTTTGTTCCGGGCGATACGGTTCCCGACGAACATGTGCGCGGCAATCAGCTTGCCGAGGGAACAGGGAAGGTCAAGCTGCTCTGCTTGGACACTCCGAGCTGTTTTTGTGAAAGGCTGTACCGCACGGTAAAGGCGATGTGGGCTTTCCACGAAAAGCGGGGGTTTGGAGATGCGTTTGGGTCAAGCCGGAAACGCAAAACTCTGTGCGGATTGCCCAGTCTCTCTGAGATCTTGGCGTTTGTGCGCGCAGCGCGCAATCACGCGAATTGGCGTCACCTTCGGTATTCGTTCACGCTAACTACGGGAAAGGGCGAGCTGAGGCTTGATGGAGACAAGGTGCTTGCTTACGCGATGGACAAAAAAGACCCATGGACGGCATTGGTCGACCTGCCCATCACGTTGCGCGGCGATCGAGACGATTCGGTCAACGGCCTGCTGCGAGTCGACATCATCAGGCTCACGCGGCGAGCGCCGTTCCAGGTCGTGCAATCGCTCAACACCCCCGCGGCCAACACCCCCGCGGCCAACACCCCCGCGGCCATCGCCGGGATGGCGAGCGCTGGCATGATGATGTTGCGGGTGTTATTCCAGACGCACTTCTGGAGTTTTGGTGCGCCCGACTATCCGCAGGGGAAGCGCGTTCCCGACCGCGATGCCGGCGCCTTGCGGCTTATGAATGGACTCACAATCAAGCCGCAGTGCATTCCATTGGTGGTGCCGGTTGGTGGGGCCGCACCCCCGAACGAGAACATCGACCTGCGACTCACGCGCTACATGCCACCGCGGGTCACGCATGGCAGCATTTTGTTGATTCACGGTTTAGCGCATGGCAGCCGAGTGTTCACGACTGAAACAACCACGGTCAGCCTTGCCGCCTATCTGTACGAAAATGGCTATGATGTGTGGCTACTCGACTATCGGTTGAGCATCGCGCTGCCCGACCGTATACCGGGAAAATGGTTGGCCGAAAATCAGTGGACCATGGACCAGATCGCGCATCATGACATGCATGAAGCCGTGAAGTATGTGTACGAGAAAACCGGCGGTCCAATACAAGTATTTGCACACTGCATTGGTGCGGGTGCCCTGGAAATGGCGATCCTCAGCGGGGATTGTCAAGATGGGACCCACATGAATAAAGACAGCAGCGAGGAACGTTCCATGATCTCGGCGCTCGCCACGCATGCCGTGCATCCGTGGGTGATGGCGTCGGTCGTGAATCGACTGCATGTGAATCTGGCGGCGTTCCTCAAGGACGCCATTGACTGGAAGACGCTTGATGCCGTACTGCCGGACGCGCAATCCGTCACGGCTTTTGATGCCGTATTGGACCGAATTGCGGGATCGATACCTTGGTCCAAAGAAGAGGCGGAGCGACACGGCCGCGACACCGATGAACGAATGGGTCAAAACATCTGCAACCGCATGACCTTGATCTATGGGTACGAGTGGAAGCACACGAACCTGATGCCCGAGACCCACAAGGATCTCGCAAACCTGGTCGGCATCACCAATTTGGAAACGTTCCGGCAGATATACTTCATCATCCTGCGCCGCCGACTGACGACTCGCGACGGAGCCAATAAATATGTCACCGATAGGAATTTCACCGAGTATTGGAAATTCCCCACCCTATTCGCGCATGGCAGCGACAATGAGGTATACAGCCCGGTGAGTGCGATAAAGTCCTGCCTGCGTCTCCGTGCCTTGCGTGACCAAGCGGCCATTGCCCGCCCGCCGAATTACGATGTCTATTGGACCGAAATCCCCAATTGCGGCCACATGGATTTCCTGTTCGGAAAGGATGCCTATAGCCGTGTGTACCCGTATCTCGACGCATTCTTCCGGCGCACTCATGGCGAGAAGATGACAGGGGATTTGCTTGCGGCCTCGAACTGGCTGAATCAAGCGCCGGATGCGAATCGCGACCCCCATTGGCAACCACCCAAGACTCCGACGTGCGGCCCGATCATTGGCTGGGTGCGGAAAGAAGGCGCACATACGGTACTGCGGATTTGGGTCGAGCCGTACATGTTCTCAGCAACCCCCGCGTCGCAAATGGACGTCGGCCCAACAGCCTCCGGAATCACCATCACCAAGTGCCCATTTCCTACAGACGACTATAGCCCGGGAACGTACTGGGTTTACGATGTGTCAATCCGGCCCGACTTCGAGCAGGATATCCGGATTTCCGTTGGTTATGCCAAGGGAGTGGTGGATATGACGAACCCGACGCCGCCAAGCAGACGGCTCGAGGTCGCATTTGAGGAGCTTCCGCTTCCGCCGCAGCACTCTGTTGCTCTGCAAGCAGACGAGGAACTGCATGACGCGAAAGAAGGAGTCGTCATCCCGCTCACACGCTTACCATGGTTCAAGCGGCTGAAGGATGATAGCAACGGCGATCATGCGGCATTTCTTGTCGGTTCTTGTCGGTATCCAGGTTCGCCGTTCGACGAGGACCTTGCCGACAAAATATTCAGCGCGATGTGCCTGCACGTGAACGAATCGGCATATCGGCTTCTACCTGGCGAGAGTAAGGACAGACTCCCTCCTGCCTGCGCGGCGGGGATCGATCATGTGCTGTTGGTCGGCGACCAGATCTATGCCGACGCGACTGCTGACCTGTTTGACACGTCCGAGCTGCGAGAGCGCTGGGCCCGATATTACCGCGAGGCCTTCGGCGCGAGATACCTGCGTCGCGTTCTGGCCAGAGTCCCCATCTATATGGCGCTCGACGATCATGAATTCGAAGACAACTGGCCGGGGAACGCCGAACATCTTGTGCGGCGAGGCGATAAAAGGGTGAAAGATTATATGGAACGGTTTTATCATGGGCGTGCTGCCGCGAAAGCGTACCAGTGGAGCATGAGCTCCCGCAGCGGTTGGCCCATTCACGCCGCTACCGGCGGACTCTGGTACACATTCACAAGCGGCGGGCTGCCGTTTTTTGTGATGGATAGCCGGACGGAAAGAACGTTGCGTCAGGAAAACGTCGGTCAAGCTCAGGCAGAACTCATTAATGGGGTTCAACTGGGTGCCTTAAAGTGCTGGCTCTCAGACGCGTCTTGCGACGACAAACCAAAATTTATCGTGTCCGGAAGCATGCTTGCGCCGGTCGCGAGAAGCTTCACTCAACAGCCTGCGCTTTGGCGTAGTGTAGACGGTTGGGCAGGCTACCCTGCGACATGGCGGGATTTGGTGCGCTACATCGTCAAGAAGAAGATTCAGAATGTAGTGTTTATCGCGGGCGATTATCACCTATCGGCACTCGCATGCTTGCGTCTCAGGTCTGGATGCGAGACCGTCGATGCCTATCAGATCGTGGCCTCGCCGTTTTTTGCGCCGTTGCCGTTCGCCAATGCCAAGGCCGACGATTACGAGTGGGGCGCGCCGCTCGCCGGACAACCGCGGAACAGAGTGCCCTTCAGCACTAATAATGCGACAATCGAGGTTGAGCCTTACCTGCTGTCCACAAGCACCTCGCATTTCCTGCGCGTAGACGCGCACAAAGATGGCTCGAGATGGAAGATTGGCCTCGCCGTGTGCGACGGCAATGGAGTCGTCGTCGAACCTGAGAGGGACGTCAAGCCGCCTTTTGCGAAAGGGAACGACAAGATCATTCGATGGAGTCTGTAACGTAACTACTTCCTGCCACATTGACGCTCATGGAATTGTTGTCGAAGGACCATCGCATCATTGAGAAGGGCCGAATGGAGTTTCAGCCCTTCGGACGGACCGCCGACGGCAAACGAATCGATGACGTGAGTGGAGTCTCCATGCGCGTCTACATCGATTGCCTTGAGGAAATCTTCACCCACAAGAAAAGTCGAGAGGCCGCAAAGCACGCCGTGGAAGAACTTGTGCGCCTGCTCAATGAACGTATCTCTGATCCAACTTACCATGTCACACCGGCATTCCTGAAAACCATCTGGAATAGCTATTCGCACGAATTCTCGCTGTATCTCACCACCTTTTGTTCAATTCTCGCGGAGGACCCGGACTTCCATTTGAGAGTCGGGCAGAAGACCATTCATCCGTTGATCCAGGCATTAGGGCGACCGTTTTCTGTCCAACAGATCTTCAAAATGTGCGCGCATTTCGGCGGCAAATATGTCAAAGCCATTCGTTTCGACCCGATTCAAGTCGAAAGAAATCATGCCATTATCCGCATTACGTTCTCCGAGAATTCGCTGCGGCAGTTTGGACAGTATCGCAAGGCATGCGTCGCAGAGATTTGCGCCACGATTAAATCCGCTTGTTCTACTATTCCGGAAGCCGTGCATGACCTGCTACCGGCAAGAGTGAATGACCGAACGTGCGTGGCGAATGGCGATCCATATTGTGAGTGGGACATCACATGGAATTCCGAACAGAGCGGGTCGCTGCGATGGTGGGCGGCAGAAGGAAGCGTGATGCTGCTTACTTTTCTTGGCTTGCGCATTTTTGACCCACTCGCTCCTTTTATCGAAAGTCTCATTCTTTCGCTCGTTCCCACATTCGTTCTGTGGGAATTGCACAGCCGATTCATCCTCCGACGGGAGTTACGCCGTCGAGGGGAAATCATCGACGAGCAGGCGCTCACGACTGACGCGAGACATGAGGAATTGCGAGAAGCCTATCTGGAGCAAGAGCAGAGGACGGCTGATTTGCGGCGGAAGGTCAGTGAATTGACGATGCTACACAAGACCGGGCTATTGTTGACCTCGACCCATGACATTGAAGAACTCATCTCTTCGGCCTTGGGAACGCTGATCGAAGGGCTGCACTTTGACCATGTTCTGCTAAGCTTTTATGACCCGTCGACCTCGGTGCTGAAGAATACGTTGACTCTCGGCGTAGGAGAAGATGTTGCGCACCGGGTACACGGATTCGAGGCCACAGTCCAGGACGCGGATAGCATTGAAGGCACGGTCGTGCTGCGCGAACGGCCTGTGCTCGTCAATGATGTGAAGGAGTCCTGGCCTCGCATGCAGGCGATGACGAAGGACATCATCACACTTCTTGATATCAAAAACTTTATTGCTGTCCCTCTGAAGGGGAAAGATCGCATCCTCGGCATGATCGTGGTGGACCGGGTCGGCGAAGGTTCGCTGGCTGAAAGTGATCTCGAGGTGATGATCACGTTTTCCAACGAATTAGCCATAGGCGTCGATAACGCTCGGGCATCTCGCGAGATTGAGGAACTGAACATAGGCCTCGAATCGAAAGTCCGTCAACGAACCGTAGAACTGGAAGCGGCGAATACGCGATTAAAAGAACTAGACCAGCTGAAGTCGCAGTTTATTGCGCATGTGTCGCATGAGTTGCGTACTCCACTGACAAGCATTCAAGGATTCGCGGACAATATGCTGGACGGCATATCGGGAGTGCTGACAGAGAAACAGCAGCACAATCTCACGCGCATTACCGCGAACGCTGGCCGACTGCAAAGAATGATCAGCAATCTCCTCGACCAATCACAGATCGAAGCCGGCAAGATTCAACTGTCGTATGGCGATGTCTCCATCCGCCAATTGACGCAAGACGTCATTGAACATATGCAGCCACTCGCCCAAGCCAAACAGCAATGCGTTGAATTGATGTGCTCGGAACCGGATCTTATGATTTGGGGCGATCCCGATAAATTGCGGCAGATCGTCACCAACCTTACTGATAACGCGATCAAATATTCTCCGCCGCAAGGCCGGATTCGGATTACGATTAGGCGGGAAGGCAAAGGCCTCGCCAAGTTATCAGTGACAGACAGCGGAAAGGGCATACCGCGCAACGCATTGTCGAAAATCTTCGAGCGTTTTTATCGCGTCGACGGCTCGCAACAACGTGACGTCAAAGGCTTTGGCTTGGGGTTGTCCATCGTCAAGACGCTGATCGAATTGCATGGCGGGCAAGTGATGATTGACAGCGAGGAAGGCAAGGGAAGCTCATTTCATGTCACCCTTCCTGTCTCTCAACAGGTCTTCACTAAATCCGGCGAACTCAGCGGGAATGTACGTCGAATTCTCATCGTTGACGACGACCCGGATATCCGGCAGTTTTTGATCGATCGTCTGGAAGGAATCGGCTATGTCGTAAAGGCGGCAACGACCGGACGCGAAGCTATCGCACGGATTGCCAGCGAGACGTTTGATGGAGCGATTCTCGATATAGGATTGCCGGAGTTAAATGGCATCGAAGTGTTACGGCATGTTAGATCGGGTAATCGGAACATGCCGATCCTTATCATCACCGCTGCCGAGAGTCGCGACCGCGCGATGCAGGCGCTTGAGAGCGGAGCACAGACTTTTTTGCTGAAGCCGTTCAATGCCGTCCAGTTTGAGCGTGTCATTCTTCAGTGTTTCGGAAAGTGTGCGCCGGAGCGCGATCTCACTTCTTGAAATCTCCATAAGTCCCGCATGCCGTCTTCATCGACTCATCCGGCAGAAGGCGTAGTGTCTCCATCTCGGACAGCAGTAATTTAGCGGCCTTGAACAAATCCGCCTGCTCCTCAGACGACACCCCAAAGTTAGTTTTGATTCTCGTGACGCGCTTCACGAAGGCGTCGTCTTCCGGCGGGAGGTCTGCTCGGTATAGCAGGTGACGAAGGGCGATGTGTCGCACTTCACAGCGGCAGTAATGGCGGTCGGGCAACTGTGCCTGTCCGCGAATATCGCGATCCACGAATCGGATACCGGTTTCTTTTAGAATCCTCGTACGGAGATCACCCAGCATCACGTCAGACGCATCAATGGCGTTGGTGTTCACGAAATAATCAAGCCATGTCCGGTCTGACTCCTGGTTGCCGAGAGAATCATTTGTCAGTGCGGGACTTGCATCGACGACAAAAATCAGGCAGCCGTCCGGGAACAAGGTGTCCAGATTTGTGCCGGCGACGTTCCGGATGAGAAATTCTAAAATCGCCTGGACGCCCAGATTGTCTTTCGGACCGCCGTCATACAGATGGAAGTACTGCGGAGGTTCGGCATATTGCTGGAGCGTGACGTCGTCGAGTGCGCCGGGAAAGGCGGAGGATGCGTTTACGGCGTTGGCCACTTGATACCTGGCGAGATTGGAATGCAAGGTCTCGGAGAATCGTTCATCGGTGAAGGTGAAGCGCGTGTGGTCATTCCGAAGCGTCGAGTTGATCAGAATCTTCGGATAGGGTCGGAAATCGGCGAACGTCTTATGATGATAGAGCTGATTGTTGAAGACTTGGACCATGACATCGGATCGCGTGAAATCTGAGAACCAGAAACGAAAGATATTCTGAGGCAACAACCACCGCCACAGCCAAGTCTTTTGGAAGTTATACCCCAAGTCATCCTGGACGGCCTTGGCATCCAATGGTCCCGGTCGCAGACCGTAATAGGCTGCGGCGACCGCCCCACCGGACACTCCTGAAACCACATCGACCCGTTCCAACAATCCTAATCGCTGCAGTTCCAACATCACGGCCGCGCCGAAATTAGCCGCCCGGCTGCCTCCGCCGGACAACGCCAAGCCGATGAACCGTCCGTCTGCCATCTCTTGCTTCCCGAGCTTCCAGGAGGCGGCAGTCTCCGGCGGTGCGCCCTTACCTTTCCATGGCTCGTTCCACCCTGGCCTCCAATGGCCAGGCAGCACCATGCAGCTCAATAAAAGGACGAGGGGCACCAGAATAACAGCAAGAAACTTTCGATGCGCTGAACAGTTCAACATGTCACGTCCCTCATCAAGGCGGCCAGCTTCACTTTTCTGCGTAAGTATGATAATCCTTCTCTCCGATCCAGGCAAAGCAAAGTTATCGCGTGAAACCGTGAGAAATCTGACAGAACCTAAAACACATGCTTGCCTGGCTCTGGTGGCAATCCTCACCGCCTTTTTGTCAGGATGCTCTTCATTTCTTGGACTTCCCAGCTATTACGACCCGACCACCTACAAGAACCTGACTGATCTCAAGCCGGAAATTCACGCACTCTATGATACCTTTCTGAACGATACCGTCGATCAAGCCAGGATTGCCGCGATCCGCCTCAAGCTCGCGCAGGCGTATGAAT
>VBOG01000167.1 GCA_005877815.1 Nitrospirota bacterium | reverse complement strand
TCTTCCAGGAGGCACACGGCCTGCGCCGTCATGGCCTCTTCGCGACCCACCGCGTCCTGTCCTTCTCCACTCTTCACCTTGAGATTGATGCGCGTCGGCTCAACGCCGATCGCCTTGGCGAGCGCATCCTTCATGCCTCCAAGATGTGGACCCAGCCGCGGCGCCTGCGCGTTGATCACGGCGTCCAGATTCACCAAGCGACACCCCTTGCGAGTCATTATCGAGACCACCTCGGCAAGGAGTTTCAGGCTCGCAATCCCCTTGTAACGCGGCTCAGACGCCGGGAAGTGCGTGCCGATGTCGCCTTCGCCCATGGCGCCCAGCAATGCATCACAGACCGCGTGCGTCAGGACGTCGGCATCGGAATGGCCGTCCAGTCCCTTGGTGTGGGGGATCTCAAGCCCTGCCAGCACCAGCTTTCGGCCGGTGGTCATCGGATGGATGTCGTAGCCGATGCCAATTCTCATAGCTTCGTCCGTTAATCGTCAGACGTTAAATGTTAAACGGAAAATCAAGAGACATCAAAAGTTCAGACGATTAACGAATAACGCTTAACGTTTAACCTCCACGCGTACGGCGAGAATCGCCTCGGCCATGATCAGGTCCTCCGCCGTCGTCACTTTAATATTATCCCACCGACCCTGCACGACCGCCACGGGCTGTCCGAAATGTTCGACGAGGCTGGCTTCATCCGTCCCGTGAAAATCGTCCGCATCGGCCTTTCGATAGGCGTCCGTTAACAGCGCCCGCGTGAATGTTTGCGGTGTCTGGGCCAGCCAAAACCCCGCCCGGTCGATCGTCCGGAGAATGTGCCCGCCGGCGTTCACCTCCTTGAGCGTGTCTTTCATCGGCACGGCGACGATCGCGCCGCCATGCTTTCTCGCGGCGTCAATGGAGGCTTCGATCAACTCTTCGGTCACGAATGGACGCACGCCGTCATGGACCACGACCATGTCGCTCCGCCCATCCACCTCGCGAAGACCATGGCGGACGGAGTCCTGCCGGGTCACGCCGCCCGGTACGACCTTCGTCACCTTCTTCAAGCCGTACCGTTCCACCACCTCGGCGAGTGCGCGATCGCGCTCCGCCTCCGGCACGACGAGAATCACTTCCGTCACGCTCGGCGCGCGCTCAAAAGCCCGCAACGCATGCGCGAGCAGCGGTTCGTTCCCCAGCGACAGAAACTGCTTGGGCGTGCGGCCGCCCATCCGCTTGCCGCTGCCGCCCGCAGGAATAATCGCCGAGATCATGCGCGGAAGTGTTTAGCTGCGGGCCACACCGGGGTCCTGGCCCTCGGATTCTTCCTTGAGCCGGGTGAAGATCATCCGGCCGGCCTGGGTCTGCAGCACGCTGGTGACCACCACGTTCACGTTCG
Organism: Nitrospirota bacterium; assembly: GCA_005877815.1. GTDB lineage: Bacteria > Nitrospirota > Nitrospiria > Nitrospirales > NS-4 > NS-4. The sequence continues at coordinate 7,427 of VBOG01000167.1, read as the reverse complement.
ATCCGATGAACCGCTTGGCATTGTCCACGACGATCATCGTGCCGTCGTCGAGATACGCGACGCCCTGCCCGGCTTCTTTGCCTTCCTTCAACACAAACACGCGCAACTGCTCGCCCGGAAGGACCACGGGCTTCAAGGCATTGCACAGCTCATTGATATTCAGCACGCGGACGCCCTGCAGCTCCGCGACCTTGCTCAAATTCAGGTCGTTCGTGATGATCCTGGCGTTCATCTTCTTGCCCAACACCACGATCTTGGAATCCACTTCCTTCACGTGGGGAAAATCCTCTTCCACGATCCGCACGTCAATATCCACCATCTTCTGGATCTTGTTCAGAATGTCCAGCCCCCGGCGGCCGCGGCTGCGCTTCAGCGGGTCCGAGGAGTCGGCAATATGCTGGAGTTCCTGCAAGATAAATTGCGGCAGAATAAAGGTGCCTTCAAGGAAGCCGGTTTCGCAGAGATCGGCCACACGGCCGTCGATAATGACGCTCGTATCCAGTATTTTATTGCTGATGGAAGCCCCGCCCGCTCCAGATTCGGTTCCACGCGATCGCTTCAGCACACCAACCTCGGAGAAGAGTTTCACACCATAGATGACGCCGAGATAGGGACACGCCGCCAGCAGCAGAAAGCCGAGGATCGGCACGGACTCGACGGACGGAAGCGTCACCGCCACGGCCCATGCGGCGATGCCCGCCAAGAGAAGGCCCACGGCAAGCCCGGACAGCCCTCCGAGAAGAGTCCCGGGTTTCGCGTTGGTGAGACTATATTCGATGGTCAGGACTGCTCCGGCGACCACCAAGCCGACAAGCGTGCCCCAGATCCACCCTTGCTCGAAGCCTTCCGAAAACAGGGCCAGTCCCGCGACGATGCAAAGAACGACGAAGGTCGTACGAAGCACCATAAGCCACCCCTTTCGTGATGAGGTTAAGCTATAAAACGAAAATATCCGACCATCATAGCACAGGGAGAGTTCAATCGTAAGCAGAAGAAGGAGACAACAAGAGAGGGCTAGGAGAACCTAGGGCTTAATCGTTACATAAATGCTGCGGCCGTTCCGAAGAATCAGGACCAGGGCCGGGTCCTTGGCGCCCAACCCATCCGTCGCTTTCTTGAAGTCACGAAGATTGGTGACCGGCTTTCGATTGATCTCGGCGATGATGTCCCCAGGCTGCATGCCCGCCTCTGCGGCGGGGCTGCCGTCGTCGACACGAGCCACGATCACCCCGCTCCGCTCCTCGCGAGAGAGATTGAACCGTCGCGCGATCTCCGGCGTCAGTTCCCGCACATCCACACCCGCAAAAGCGCCTTCAGCCCGTGCTTCTTCCTCGTCCGAGTCGCCGCTCCGGCCGCGCGCCATGGTGACGGGTTGTTCGGCGATCGTGACTTCCTGATCGCGCGCCTTGCCGTTCCGCAACACCTTGATGCGCACCTTCTTGCCGACCGGCGTCTGCGCCACAAAGTTTCTGAACTGCGTCGGATTTTCGACCGTGCGGCCGTCATATTCCAGGATCACATCCCCGCGCTCCATTTTGGCGCGTTTTGCGGGGCTGTCGGCGAGGACATCGCTGATCAGCACGCCACGGGTCTCGGCCACCCCGAATTGCTTGGCGAGGTCCTGGGTCAGCTCCTGGATGGAAACGCCGAGATACCCCCGCACCACTTTGCCGCCCTTGATCAACTGGTCCATGACGGACCGCACCATGTTGCTCGGCACTGCGAATCCGATGCCCATATAGCCGCCGCTCTGGCTGAAGATCGCCGTGTTGATGCCGATCAACTCGCCGCGAGCATTGACCAGTCCTCCGCCGGAATTGCCGGGGTTGATGGCCGCGTCCGTCTGGATGAAATCCTCGTATTCGGCCACACCAACATTGGCGCGGCCCACCGCGCTGACGATCCCCATCGTCACCGTCTGGTTGAGGCCGAAGGGATTGCCGATCGCCAGGACATATTCGCCGACCTGAAGCTTGTCCGAATCCGCCCACGGAATCGTCGGCAAGTTCTTGGCGTCCACCTTGATGACCGCGACGTCCGTCTTGGGATCGGTCCCGACCACCTTCGCTTTCAATTCCCGCTTGTCCGACAACAGCACCTTGATCTCATCCGCCTTCGACACGACGTGGTTGTTGGTGATGATGTAGCCGCCTGGATCGACGATCACGCCCGATCCAAGGCTCCGCTCACGGCGCTCCTTCGGCGCCTCGAAACGACGGAACAATTCGTCCCCAAAGAATCGGCGGAAGAAGGGATCCTCAAAGGGCGGCGCATGTCCCTGGCCCTCGCCCCGGCTGTTTCGGGTGGTGGAGATGTTGACCACGGAGGGGGTGACGGCTTTGGCCACTTCCACGAAGTTACGGTCGGATCCCCCCGGATTGGCCACCACCGTCGGCTTCGGCGGAGCCGTCGCCTCAAGGACCGCACGGCTGGACGACAGCCACCCGAGATCCGCCGCCACGATCCACCCAAGAACCACACCGACGCAGATGAAGAGAAAGCCGAGCAGGAGCGATTTACGGGATGGTGCCGGCATAGATCCCGCTAATCGTGCGGAGGAACTTGAGCGCGTCCTCTTTTTTGCGCTGGAATGAGTTCCGACCCATGATGGACCCGAACCCGCCGCCGTCGCGGATGGCGCGGACTTCGTCGAAGATCGCCTGGTCGTTTTCCTTGGTCACGCCTCCGGAGAAGATCACGATCCGGCGGCCGTCGAACGCGGACTGCACCACATGCCGCACCCGTTCGGCCAACGTTTTGATCTGGACGTTCTGCGCGTCGTACACTTTCTTCGCCGCGGCCTGCTCGATATGCTCGGTCGGCAGCTTCACCTTGATGATGTGGGCGCCAAGCTGGGCGGCGATCTGAGCGGCATAGGCCACCACGTCAATCGCCGTTTCCCCGTCCTTGCTGATCTGTTCGCCGCGCGGATAGGACCAGACGACCACGGCCAGCCCATGGTCCTTGGCGTCTCTCGCAATCTCCCGCAACTGCTCGTACATCACCTTGTAATGCGCGGAGCCGGGATAGATCGTATATCCCACGGCCACACATCCGAGCTGAAGCGCGTCCTTGACGCTTGCGGTGACCGACGATGCCGGGTCCTTCTCCTCGTGCAAGGTGTCGTGGTTGTTCAGCTTGAGGATCAACGGGATCATGCCGGCAAACTGGGACGCGCCGGCCTCCAGGAAGCCGAGCGGCGCCGCATACGCATTGCAGCCGGCCTCGATGGCCAGCTCGAAATGATAGAAGGGATTATAGCCCGGAGGATTGACCGCAAAGCTTCGCGCAGGCCCATGCTCGACCCCTTGGTCCACGGGCAGAATCAGGCATTTGCCGGTCCCCTTCAACGTGCCATGATTTAAGATGCGCGCCAGGTTCGTCTTGACGCCGGAATTGTCACTGCTGTACCAGCTCAGAATCTCACGGATTCGGTTTGTCATGGCGGCTCCTTACTGTGCACCTTGAATGAACGATTCCGCTTTGCTCACATCCTCGCGGCTGCCGATCCACAACGGCACGCGCTGGTGCAGCGTCGTGGCGGCGACTTTGAGAATATCCTCGGTCCCCGTGCTTGCGCGGCCGCCCGCCTGTTCCACCACCATCGCCAATGGGTTGGCTTCATACAGCAGGCGGAGTTTTCCCTGCGGCTTGTCCTTCTCGGCGGGATACAGATAGATGCCGCCTCCGAGCAGCAGCCGATGCACATCGGCCGCGAGACAGCCGGAGTAGCGTGCGCTATAAGGTCGACCGGACGGCTTGTCTGCCTGCTTGAGATAATCCACAAATTGCCGCGCCCCCGCATCCCACTTGTGATAATTGCCCTCGTTGGCCGCATAGACGGACCCCTTGGCCGGCATCTTGATCGCATGGTGCGAGAGGAGATACTCACCGATGCTCGGCTCCAGCGTGAACCCATGGACCCCTTGGCCGGAGGTGAACACCAGGATCGTGCTCGAGCCGTACATGATGTAACCCGCCGCCACCTGCTCAGTGCCCCGCCGAATCAGATCCGCGTCGGAGGGCGCGCCGGCCTTGCCGTTGTACCGGAGGATGGAGAAGATCGTGCCCATCGGCATGTTGACGTCCGTATTGGATGAGCCGTCCAACGGATCGAACAGCAGCATGTACCGGCCACGCGGCAGATTGTCGGGAAGGTACAGCGGCTTTTCCATCTCCTCGGAGCCGATCGCGCAGACCAAGCCGCTATGCTGAAAGACTTTGATGAGATTGTCGTTCGCGAGCGTGTCGAGTTTTTTGACGGCCTCACCCTGTACATTCGTTTCGCCCGTCACGCCCAGAATGTCGATCAAGCCTGCGCGGCGCAAATCCCGGGCGACGAGTTTGCCCGCGAGACCGATATGGCCGAGCAGGTCCGCAAAGTCCGCGGCGCCGTCGGCTTCGGTCTCACCGATAAATCGCGTGAGCGTCACGCCGGTTCGACTCACCACAGTCCTCCTGAACGGTACGGGATTATATCTGCTCCCGACGCCACGCGGCAATGCAGATTTCGTCGCTCACGGTCTCCCAAAGGTGGCCCCTTCGACGGACGTCAGGGCGGCCGTGACGGAGCCGATCATGACTTTGGCCTTCATAAAGACCGGGATGCGGGCCGCGTCGTTCGTCACCCAAATCCGTATGTTCCCTTCGTTCATGAACAGGCCCTTGAACGGCATGATCGCTAGAATCCGCACGGTGTCGACCTCGCCGAGCGGAGTCTTCATCCGCTCGGTACCCTCCACGCGAAGCTCCAGGCGGTAGTTTTTCTTGTCATGGTGCACGTCCACGGTCGTCGACGTCTGAAGAGCGGTCCCCGGCAGGGTCCTGAAGAAGTAGAGGACGGAAAGCGTGTCCTGGACGCGCGCGGGCACTTCCAGCGTTTCGGTGTTGCCATCCTTCGTCACGATGGCGCGGTGCTGGATTTGATCGAAGAGGATTTCGATATCGTTCTTGCGTCTGCCTTCGCGACGGTTGAACATCAGCCGCTGGGAATAGATACCATCTTCATCCAACAGCGATTCCACCCGATTGTTGACCGGATAGAAGACCGACACGAAGTTGTTGGACCGGGCGGTATGGAGGAGCTTGAGGACGGAGCGGCCGGAAAAGGTTTGCCGTTCGGCGACTTCCATGACGGCCGTGCCGGCGGCGATCTTTCCCCAGCTTAACGTGTACGTGAGTCGCTCGCCGGGAGCGAAGGGACGTAGGGTAGCGGAATTGGGGGACTCGGCAAAGACGATGGCCGAGCAAAGGGCGGGGACGGACACAGACGCGAGAACAACCCGAAGGCAGCGCCGGACAGACTGGCCTATCAATGCCCTCCCTGCACGGCGCTGGAATCTTTCGGAACATGTTTTTTGACTTGGGCCTCCACGACATTCCGGATGCGCTCAAGCGCGGCCTCGGAAGTCGCCTCGAACCTCAGCACGAGGGCCGGCTGTGTGTTGGATGCGCGGATCAACCCCCAACCTTCCGGAAAGAGCACACGGACCCCGTCAATGTCGATCGTCTTGTGCTGGCGCGCCAGTTCGGTCCGGGCCTTTTCCACGACGTGAAATTTGATGTCGTCCGGACAGTCCACGCGAATTTCAGGCGTCGCGATCGTTTTCGGAAGATCCGCCAGCAATGCCGAAAGGGGCTGTCCGGCCTTTGCCAAAATTTCAATCAGCCGGCAGGACGCATAGATGGCATCATCATAGCCGAAATAGCGATCCGCAAAGAACATGTGACCGGACATCTCTCCCGCGAGCGCGGCCTTCTCTTCCTTCATTTTAGCCTTGATCAGAGAGTGCCCCGTCTTCCACATAATGGGGCGACCGCCGTGTTTGGCGATGTCGTCGTAGAGAATCTGCGAGGCCTTCACTTCCGAGATGATCGTCGCACCGGGCGTGGTCTTCAGGATGTCCCGCGAAAACAGCACCATGAGCTTGTCGCCCCACAGAATCTCGCCCTTTTCGTCCACCACGCCGATCCGGTCCGCATCGCCGTCATAGGCGACACCGACATTGGCCCGCTCCTGCCGCACCTTTTTGATGAGATCCTGAAGATTCCCCACCACCGTGGGATCGGGATGGTGGTTCGGGAACCGTCCGTCAATATCCACGTACATCCCGGTGACCCTGCATCCCAGCAACGCCAGCGACTCCGGACCACCGAGGCCTCCCATGCCGTTCCCGCAATCCACGACCACATGAAGACGCTCGGCTTTCACGCCGGCAAAGGATTTTTTCATGTAGTCCAAATAATCCGGAATGATCGGTCGTTCGGTGACCGTCCCGTTGCCCGTCTCAAACTGCCCTTTGGCGATGTCGTCTTGCAAAGACAGGATGGCCGCGCCATGCAGCGACTCCTTGCCAATCGAGAGCTTGAAGCCGTTGTACTCGGCGGGATTGTGGCTCGCGGTGATCATGACGCCGCCGCCGATCGGCAAGGTGAACAGGGCAAAATATAACAAGGGCGTCGGACAGATGCCGATGTCCACCACGTCCAGACCGCATTTGGTCAGGCCGGTGATCATGGCCTCCCGCATCTGCATGGCGCTCGTGCGCCCGTCGCGCGCCACCGCGACCGACCTCGCGCCGGCCCGCACCGCACGGGAACCATAGGCCCGGCCGATTTGCTCCGCCAGCTTGACGGTGAGGTCTCTGCCAACGACCCCTCGGATGTCATATTCGCGAAAGATACTCATGGTGTGCTCGTGTTGGTGCTGATCGCGCTCGGCGGATCCGTGCGTCCGTAATCGTCCGCGAGCCGCACGATGTCGTCCTCGCCCACATAGTCCCCGCTCTGCGTCTCGATGATGTTCACCGGCACGGTGCCCCTATTTTCCAACCGATGCGCAGTCCCTTGCGGGATGGTGACGCTTTCGTTCACCTGAAGATCGAACACTCGATCGTTGCAGGTGACACGCGCCACTCCCGTCGTCACGACCCAATGTTCACTGCGCTTGTGATGAAATTGGAGCGACAGCCGACCCCCGGGCTTGACCATCACACGTTTGACCTTGTAGCGCGGCCCCTCTTCAAGCACCGTGTAGCTTCCCCACGGGCGCTGGACGGTCTTGTGGATCAGCTGCTCGGGAGCCTTCTGCCGCCGCAGCAACTCGACCATCTGCTTCACCTCTTGAGCGCGATCCTTCGGACAGACCAACGTGGCGTCCGCCGTGTCCACCACCACCATGTCCCGAAGCCCGATCGTGGCGATCAACCGTTGCTCGCCGTAGAGAATGGAATCGCGGCTTCCGAGATCCACCACGGGGCCGATCCGGACATTCCCCTCACGATCCTTATCGGCGACCTCGTCGAGGCTGCTCCAGTTGCCGACGTCACTCCAGCGGAACGGCGCAGGAATGACTGCCGCGCGGGTGGTTTTCTGCAGGACCCCGTGATCGATCGAAATGGATTCAGCATGGCGATAGAACGTCGCCA
>VBOG01000166.1:3167-3767 GCA_005877815.1 Nitrospirota bacterium | reverse complement strand
GCTACAGACTGATGAACTCCGCTGTGGACGCGCTGACGACGGGGCAAGCCGACCTGCAACGCCGCCTCAGCGCCCTGGCCGAGGAGGTCCGGTCGCTGCGCCTGGAAAACAGCCGCATCGACACGAGCAAGTTCGTCACGCGGGAGGAGTTCAACCGGCTGCTCAAGGCCATTGACGAGATCGAACAAAAACGCGCCGCCGATAAAAAGCTCATCCGGGAGGAGTTCGAGCAACTGAAGAAGGACATCGTGAAGCTGTTGAACGCGCCCGCGCCTTCGGCGCCGCCGAAGAAAAACAAAACTCAGTCCCCGCCAGACAAGGGCTCCGAGAAACCCACCGAGAAGTCCTCGGAGAAGGGGGAGAAAACCGTCAACTCGGCCCCTGAGTTTCAGGAATATGTCAAACACACGGTTGAAGACCACGACACGCTCTCAGCCATTGTCAGAGCGTACAACGAAAAATTCAAAGAACAGGGCAAAAAGACCTCCGTCAACCTGGTTTTGCAGGCGAACCGTGGCCTCGACGAAAAGAAACTTCGCATCGGGCAAACGATCATGATCCCGCTGTTGGCGGAGTAATCGTGCCGCTTTCGCCCGCAGC
>VBOG01000166.1:1367-3153 GCA_005877815.1 Nitrospirota bacterium | reverse complement strand
TGGGCTGTTTCTTTGCCCCGCTGCTGATCTTTTATGTCAGCACGGGATGGTATCAGACGGTCAACCCGGACCGGCGCAAAGGAGTCGCCGATTCGACTGACCTGGTCGGCCGCCTCTCGCGCGTGCACGTGGAGCAGTATTACCCCACCGAGTCAGCGACGGGTTATTCCACTTTCTTTTTTCGCGCGCTGGTTGTCCTGATGGCGGTTGCCTTGATTACCACTGTGGTTTTGGGCATCATCCTGGCATTCCGCGCCAGTCGCAACACATGGCCCGTCTGGCTTTCACTCGCCTTGGGCATCGTGCTGCCCGTCGTCCTGTTGTGGCTCGGCCAGAAGCACGATTGAGTGATGGTCGGGGGTGCTCACTTCAGCGACCAGGGCGGATTCAAGAAGTCGTAGCAGCCGACGTAAGGAGGCTCTGATCCCCTTAATAGAAGGAGAGTGAGCCTCCTCACGTCGGCTGCTGCGTTCGCGGAAATTCTTGAATCCGCCCTGCCTCAGTGAGCGTGCTCTTTATTTGTGCTGGTAAATTTGGTCAAACACACCGCCGTCGTTGAAATGTTTTTTCTGAGCCTCCCGCCAGCCGCCAGCGACTTCCTCGATGGTGAACAGCTCGATCTTGGGGAACCGGTTGGCAAATTTGGCGGCCGCCTTATCGGCGCGCGGACGGTAAAAGTGCCTGCCCGCAATCTCCTGACCTTCGTCAGAATAGAGGTATTCCAGATAGCCTTTGGCGACGGCGTCAGTCCCGTGCTTCCGCGCCACCTTAGCGACCACTGCTACGGGTGGTTCGGCGAGGATACTGAGGGAGGGAATCACCGTCTCGAATTTGTCCCCGCCGAATTCCTTGACCGCGAGAAAGGCTTCATTTTCCCATCCAACGAGCACGTCGCCGATCCCCCGCTGAATAAAAGTGGTGGTCGCGCCGCGGGCGCCGGAATCGAGCACCGGCACGTTCTTGTACAAGCGCATCACGAAGTCGCGCGCCTTGGCTTCGTCGTTCTCATTTTTCTTCAACGCGTAACCCCAGGCCGCCAGGTAGTTCCATCGCGCGCCGCCGGATGTCTTCGGGTTGGGGGCGATGACAGAAACGTCCGGATTGACCAGGTCATCCCAGTCCTTGATTGCCTTGGGATTCCCTTTGCGGACCAGGAAAACGATCGTGGAGGAGTACGGTGAACTGTTGTTCGGCATCCGCTTCTGCCAGTCGGTGGGCAGCAGTTTGCCTTTCTCGGCGATGGCGTCGATGTCATAAGCCAGCGCAAGGGTAACCACGTCCGCTTCCAGGCCATCGATGACCGCGCGCGCCTGTTTGCCGGAGCCGCCGTGCGATTGCTGGATGCTGACGGTGTCGCCGGTTTTCTCTTTCCAATATTTGGAGAAGGCGGCGTTGACGTCCTGATACAGCTCACGAGTAGGGTCGTAAGAAACGTTCAGGAGTTTGATGTCCCTGGCGGAGGAACCCACCGAGCAGGAGCAGAGCGTCAACGCCGCCGTAAATGCGAGGAAGTATTTGATCGAGTCGTTCTGAGCCATAAGCATTTTGCCTTTCTGGTTGAATTAGAACGCCAGTTGGACACGGGTGAACAGCACGTTCTCCGGTTGCCGTGTCACAATCGCGGGCGGGGTGGCGCCAGTGCCCCCGCCGCCCGAAAACCTCGTGTGCGAAAAACCGGCCTTCACAAGCACGTTCCGGTTCAAATACCAGTTGAGACCGACGGACCAGGCCGACGCCGATCTGGCCGACGTGGTCGGATCGGCAAATATGGGAAACGCGTCGCGAT
>VBOG01000166.1:0-1260 GCA_005877815.1 Nitrospirota bacterium | reverse complement strand
GCAGTATTCCTGAGCGCTGTTTCAATTGCGGCTCAAGAATAAGATAATACTCTACTAAGTCAATAGAGATTTTCACAAATCATTTTTTGCTTATTCCAAGGCAAATTCTGGATTTATTTGATTGGAACAAGTAATTCTTGATTGTTTTGATACAGATTCTATCCTCGTTGTATGAAGCTATCGCTGCGTGGCGAATACGCATTGCGGGCCTTGCTGGTCCTGGGCTTGAACCACACACAACCGGTCCTCCGGATTCAAACCATCTCCCAACAACAAAACATTCCGAAGCGATTTCTGGAACAAATCCTCAACGACTTGAAATCTGCCGGTGTCGTCGAGAGCAAGCGCGGGGTTGCGGGCGGCTATCGCCTGGCGCGTCCACCCGAAGACATTTCGCTTGCCACCGTGATTCGCCACATCGAGGGCGCGCTGGCGCCGGTCAGTTGCGTGAGTGAGCGTTTTTACGAAAAATGTTCCTGTCCGGATGAAGCCAAGTGCGCCATTCGCAGCGTGATGAAACAAGTCCGCGATGCGATCGTGAAACTGGTCGAAAAGCTGACCGTAGCCGACCTCTGCGAGCGCGCGCGGAAGCTCCAAGAGATTCACGCCGGTCCTGTCGATTTTATGATTTGAAGAGGGGAGATGGGAGCATCGTTGGAGACAGGCGAGTCGCAGGGGCCATGACCGGTTTTCCGACAGGAGGAAACGGAGAAAAGCGGCGGGAAAAGAACTCCTCTGTTCCTGTCGCCACCGGGTTAAACCCCGCGCGAACGGGCCGATGGCAATCGATTTTCCGCGAATTCATTAAAGACAAAGGCCGGATTTCTCATTAGACTCGCGCCGACTCAAGACGCAGCACACGCAGCGGACGTTCCATTCTCGCGAGGCACAAGATGAAAAACAAACCTGTCGCGGCCGGCAGCGGCGTTCTCGCCGGTGGCAACTGGATCATTGATCAGGTCAAGTTGATCGATGTTTATCCGCAGCCGGAACAACTGGCCAACATTCGCAGCCAGGCGCAAGGCAGCGGCGGCGCGCCCTACAATGTCCTGGTTGACCTGGCCAAATTAGGCGTCTCTTTTCCACTGTTCGCTGCCGGTCTGGTGGGCAAGGACGATCTGGGCCAGTTCATCCTGGAGGATTGCAGGAAGCACAGGATCGACACGCGGTTTCTGCGCGCCACCAGCGGGGCGCCGACTTCCTACACCGATGTCATGACCGAGATGAACGGCGGCCGCCGCACCTTTTTCCACAACCGGG
>VBOG01000165.1 GCA_005877815.1 Nitrospirota bacterium | reverse complement strand
TGTCACGGCAGAGGCCGCGGGTTCGAGTCCCGTCGTCCCCGCCATGTTTTTGAACGGTTTACAGGATGCCCCTTGCGGGCATTTTCTGTTTCCCCACAAATTTCCCCACAAATCGGCGGCCATTCTAGTTCGGGCGGCTAAGAGGCTGTGGATTGGCCACTGCGGGCACCGTGCCAAGTGTCCCGGTCAACATGGGCTCCTGATCAAGCAACTCAATCGCTTTTCTGGCGGCACCCGTGCTGATGTGCGTGTAGTGATCAAGCATTCGCTTGCTCATGTGGCCTACAAACGCCTGGATGGTCCCAAGCGGCACACCCCGCTCAACCATGTCAGTGATAAAGCTGTGGCGCAGGTCATGAAATCTCAGACCCTCGGTTGCACTCTTAACGTCTTTCATGTGCGCATTACATTTTTCACTGCAGCACTTGTCAGCAGGGCCTTGCAGTAGGCCGCAAGCTGGGCAGTGCACGGCGCTCGTAAGGCTGCGCCATGCCGTGTCCCAACACACCTGATGCTGGTTTGGGTCATATCCCCGTTTGCCCTTGTCCCGACCGTACATGATGCGAGAAAGGTGCTTAGGCATCAAGTAGTGATCTGGATCGGTAGCGCCGAGTTTCTGAGCGCGGAGCCACAAACGCCAAGCCGCCTCTGTTGCGTCCCGGTTCAATTCTATGTGTCGTGCGCCCGCGTCTGTCTTGGTGGTTTTACGCAAAATCAGCAAGCGCCGCCGCTCAAGGTCAATGACCTTGATGCGGAGCTTTTTGATTTCGCCGCCTCTTAGGCCGCAGTTTCCAGCAAGCACGGACCCATAGAACGCGGCTTCCCAAGCCACATCTGTTTGGGCGACCCGTGCCAGGGCCGCCAGTTCACCACGGGAAAGTGCCCGGCCAATATCACTCGGCTGAGTAGGAAGTGGTTTGTAATCATCCCTCAGCCGCCGCCACAGCTTCGCCTTCTTGAGAACCTGACTCAGAAGCAAGATTTCCTTGTTGATTGAATGTGCGCCAACGTGCTCCTCAAGACGCTTGTTTTGGTACAAGTCAAGATCGTGATTTCTCAATTTCTCAAGTTGCTTGTTGCTGAGGATTCGTCGGAAATGCTGCAGTCTGTAGCGTTCGGATTTCGCCGTATCTTCTGAAATGCGTGGCTTGCGATATTCGTTCCACCACTTTTCGGCCTGATCAAGACGCCATTTCCCCATTTCCGTCGGCAGCGTGCCATCTTCCAATTCACGCAAGTGTCGGGCCCGAATGTCACGCGCCTCTTTGCGGTCCGTGGTTCCTGTGTATCGTTCCCGCCATTTTTCGTTTTCATCTTTGTAGCGAAAGGCTAGAATGCCGTTTTCTCGCCTGTACAATCCATCTCTTCCTCTGGGCATTGATCCTCCTTTTACTCTCTTCGAACTCGGTCTTTGTTTTCGTGCCACCACCTGCGCTTGGCTTCGCGCTGACCATCAGCAGCACACTTCACTGAGCAGTATTTCTGGCCCTTTCTTTCAGCAAAAAAGTAAGGAGCCGGGCACTCAGGGTTGCTGCAGTGCCGCGCGCACACCGCGATGCGATGAAACCGAACTGCAGCATCTTCAAATGGTGTTTTGGGCGGCGGTCCTTTTGGCGGTTTACTCCATGTTGTTGTCCAGGCACGAAGAAATCGAAGTTCCCGATGTGCACCGACATCTGACATTTTGGAATCCTCTGACCCTGCAATATCGAAGTCGGTGACGGGATGAACGGGAGTACTTGACGCGTATGAGCCGAGGTGAGTACCCGGCAACCAGGAGCATATGCCTGCAAAGCGCGCATGGATTTCGCGCTTTTTTTGCTCATCAATTTTGAAGCCGCTGTCAACCCGGTTGTCTTGACTGGGCGAGAATGGCGGCAACAGCACTCGTTCCACGAACTGTCCATAGGTCTGTCGCACCGCGAAGATATACCACTCGCGATGTCGAGGATCGGATGCATCCCAAGCTCTCCTCAGGTGAATGCTAATGCTCCAGATCATCAACCGGATGTCGTGGCCCACACTTACAGAGCGCCCAAAAATCTCTGGGTAGAGCTTTGTTAACCTTCCGACGGCGGTGGGAAATCGTGGTTCGCCTTTATCAGGAAGGTTGGCCCAATCGACGAGCAGGCGTTCCACACGAGCCGGGGATACGCGTTCTGCTAAAAATCGATGTGCCATTGTTTGCTAGATACTATAGCGAGATTAATTTCTAGCTAGACATCGTCGGCATCTCCGACTATAAACGTAAATGCGCCTTGTAGCAACAAGCTGCGCAGCGGGGGAAAGATGGCGGAACTGATTGCTCTAAAGAGCCTCCAAGAGGCTGCGGACCTCCTGGGGGTGTCTGTTTTTACGATTCGCCGATTGATAAAGGCCGGCGAGATTCGCGCCGTGCACGTGGGCGCCCGCGTGTTGGTGCCTGCCGCCGAGATTGAACGAGTCGCCAACCATGGAGTTGGGGTGGCGCGGGTGGGCAAACCGCGAACTAGTGCGAAAGTCCGATAGAGAAAATCTAAGCTCGCCATCGCACCTGGCGATCTATCACAGGAACTCAACCGAAAACCGTATCCGCTGCTTTTATTTGGCGGTGCACAAAACTGATGGGCTAGGTCGGCGCAGCTTGTGGCAGCTTGGTCACCTGCCTTCGCCGACCTGCTGAACT
>VBOG01000035.1 GCA_005877815.1 Nitrospirota bacterium | reverse complement strand
TGGATCTCCTTGTCCAGGTCAGCCTTGGCCTGGACGATCAGATCTTTCGCCTCGAGCTTTGCCTCCCGGGCCCTGGTTTCGGCCTCTTTTTCCGCGGCACGGATGATCTGTGCGGCCCGATCCTCCGCGTCCCTGAACCGGGATGCGGCAACCCGACCTTGGATGATCCAAAACAACCAGGCGCCGAGACACGCGCCGACCGCAACGGCAATGATGATAAGCGCTAGGTCAGTAGTAATAGCAGCCTCCGTCCGACAGGCCAAGAACCACAGACGTCCCGTCGGGATTTGTCATGTTAAGGAGAGTGAGGGAAGGGAAAAACCGGACCAGACTGAGGATGGCCGACTGTAAGACGTTACATCGGTCGAGAGCCGGACAGTGGCTACAGCGGCTTACGCGCGGAGCTGAGACACAGGGTTAGATCGTCCATGTCCCTAAAGAAATCAGCCGCGTTTGTGATGTCCTTGATTGTTGAATGCTATTTCACCACTTTAGCCAGAAACGTTCAGATCCGACACTCCGAGTTTTTCGAGCCCAATTCCTGTAACAGTCGTTCAATCCATTCCTTCTAAGGTCTGTGTGGTCCAGCAACTTCCACTAATTCACCTCACACTATAGGGATTAGTGTAGCAACCTTCCCCAAATCTTTCAACAGTCACTCTGATGACGACCCTCCTAGCGTGTCCTTGATGGATTTAATCAGGCCGTCCGCTCTGCGATCCGCCTCTTCCAGACTTTCCTGCTGTTGTTTCAACGCCTGGTTCAGCTCATGCGCCAGATTCAAAGCCGTCAACACCGCAAGTTGTGTGGCTGTCGCGGTTTTCATCCCGGCCGCCAGTGTTCTCATGCGCTCGTCAATCAACCGGGCCAGTGCCTGAACGTCTGCTTCCTCGGCCTCCCCTCGGATGGTATAGCGCTGACCATAGACTTCAATTTCAAAGGATTTCGTCATGGCGTATTCGATTGGATCGAGGTGAGGTCCTCAAGAGTTTTCCTCAGCCGTATCCGGAGCCAGTCGCGCTCCTTTTCCCAGCGCTTGATCGAAGCCTGTTGACGCGCCAGCCTGGCATCAGCATCCCGCAATCGGTCTTCCAACTGCGCCGTGCGACGCTTCAGTTCATGGGAGTGTTCGATGAGTCCCTTGACCTTCGATTCGAGATCGGCGAACTTCTTAAAGGCCATGTGGTCGGGATCCCATCGCTGTGAGGAAATTGCGGGCAGACTATATCGGCTCAACACCCCTTGTCAAGGAATGCCGTCCTACTCTCAGGGCCATAAATTTTTCCATATTGTCTGTAACTTCGAAGAACTTTCTTCACGTATTGCCTCGTCTCTGTATACGGGATTGATTCGATAAACTCATCCTGCTCCCGATAGCCGAATTGCTGGATCCATTTCGTCACGATGTCCGGGCCCGCATTATACGCGGCGATCGCATACACCAGATTGTGGTTGAACTTTTCCGCCAGATGCCCGAGATACCAGGACCCGAAACGAATGTTATAACAGGGGTCAAAGAGCCTCTCCCGACTGAAACCGTCAGAGCCCACCTGCGCGGCGATCTTCTGGCCCGTATGCGGCATGACCTGCATCAATCCCAATGCGCCGGCCGTGGATATGGCCAGAGGGTTATAGGCGCTCTCCTCCCGTATGACGGCCGTCACAAGATGTGGGTCGATCCCCTGTAACGGCAGCGTCTTGGCGAACGGCAGAAACCCTCCGGGATACGCGATCTCCCAAAACGCGCTCGGGATGTCCGGGCCTCCCCGGTCAAGCACATCCGAAAAAAACATCTGAATCAATGACAGCGCCCGATGAAACTCTCCCGATGAGTTCAACAGCCGTGCCACCCATAACACGACTCCGCGCTCTTTGCCCACCTTCGAAGTCAGTTGCGCCAGTTCTTCTCCGGCCTCTTTTTGCCATCCCAGCAACTTGAGTTCCAACGCGCGCCGGTAATGGATGTCCTCTATGAGGGTGCTGTCGGGATTTTCTGAGACCGACAGCTTGACCGCCGTTCCATTGGAGTCACTACCGTCTTTCCATGCGGGACGAAGTCTGGCGCTGGAGCAATAGTAGGAATTGGGAACATCTGCGCATAACGTCTGATAGGCCGTGGCGGCCTGTGCCGTTTCTCCTAACTTCTCAAGGCTCCGGGCTTTCCAGTAAAGAGCCGACAAGCCAAGGACGCCGACATTTTTCAGATGCAGTGTTCTATCAAATGCCGTGACGGCATCCTCGTAACGCCCCATGGTGTACTGCAACCACCCGGCCTGCCAGTATGCCTCCGTGGTGGTGGCCGTCATGCCGAGGTCTCCCGCCTGAAGGTAGGTAGCGACGGCTTTGTCTAGTCGTCCGCGGTCGGCATGCTGGGCGGCAAAAAGGACCAGGAATCTCGCCTTAAGGTCACCGGATAGTAGCCCGGCGTCGACTTCCCTGGCCAACGACAGCAACAGGTCATCCTTGCCCTGCCTGAGATAGATTCGTGCCAGCCATACCACAGCCTCAAACGAGATTTGTCCGGAGCGGCTTTTGGCCAGGTGCGAGAAGACCTGCTGTGCCTCGTCGTATTGTTTCAAACGCACGCGCGCAATGCCGACATTCAGGCGGGCCTGGAGACGGTCCGGAACGTCCTGAAATTTGAGCAACTCGTCGAAGGCTGTGATCGCGCGTGCATGCTGGCCAGCATCGAAAAGGGTCCGTCCGCGCAGCCACCACTCTGGGGCGGTGGGATCTGGCACCGTGATACCGTTCTGCCTCATGCGCTGCATTCTAGCGGCCGCCTCATCGCCTTGTGGTGTCGCGGCGTACTGGCTCCACGCGCGTCTATAGACCACCGCAGCAAGAGCGGCGTCACCATCCTTGAGGAGACAATCCCCCTGCCGTAACAGCACCGCTGGGACCAATGGGTTCTTAGGGTATTCGGCCAGAAACCTTCCCTGCCGTTCTCTGGACCGCATGCAGTCGTCGCCTTGAAACCACGTTTCGACCGATCGGTAGAGTGCCTGGGGACGGAGCACGCTGCCGGGGTATCGGTCCACAAGCACGTCAAAGGCGGTCGCCCCTCCATTGACATCTCCCGCCTGAAAGAAGAATTCTCCGAGGAAATATTGCGCGTAGTCGCCAAGGAGAGGCAGCTGGCGTTCGGCTCTCATCAGAAGCGACGACGCTTGCCGGTCCCCCACTGTTTGGTAGTACTTTCCAAGGAGCAGAGCCGCCCGGCCCTCCCAAGGCGTGTCAGGAAACTTTGCGAGCAACTCGTTCAGACGCGCGATCGCCTGGTCTGCTTCACGGCCGTTCAAGGCGCGAACCGCATCGTTCAAACAGTCTTGAGGAACCTGGCAGGCCCCGCCGGGTTTCTCGGACAGATCCTCGGCGAAAATAAGAGTCACGGTGCCGACGACAAGATATGCGATGAACAGGAAGAGATAGCCCACGAACGGGCGCCATGCACGGAGAGGACGGAATATCTGGCAGTTCGCCGGCACGCGTATAACCTTGCGAATCATGGCGGAAGTATACCACGCAGTGCCACTTTCGAGGGTTGCCGCCCTTCTAAACCGTGTGTTACCCTCACGACCATGTCTTCAGCGCTCGATCTCATGACTCTCGACTCCGCCGGCATTGTCGAACTCATTGAGAAACTCAGCTGGCCGCATTATCGGGCGGAACAATTACTCCATTGGATCTACCAACGCCGGCTCACCGACATCACGGCCATGACGGACCTTTCCAAGGCCGACCGCGCGCGCCTGGCGGAATGTGCATGCATTAGTTCGCTGATGCCAGACTCCATCCGTAACACCGAGGACGGCACGCAAAAGTTCGTGTTTGCCCTGGAAGACCGCAAATCAATTGAAACGGTCGTGATCCCGGACGCGGAGCGTCTAACCGTGTGCCTTTCGACCCAGGTCGGCTGCACGCTCGACTGCGCCTTTTGCCTGACTGGCCGCATGGGGTTGCTGCGCAATCTGAAGGCCCATGAAATCGTGGGTCAAGTGCTCGCTGTCCAGCGAGAGCTGTCTCGACTTCGACACCGTCGGCTGACAAATGTGGTGCTGATGGGCATGGGAGAACCCTTGGCGAACATCGAGGCCGTGGAGGAGGCCATCCGACGGCTGACCGACACGACATGGGGCATCGGCTTCTCTCCCCGGCGAATCACTCTCTCAACCGCAGGGTTGGCGACCCGACTGGCGCGCGTTGCGAATCTCGGCGTGAACCTCGCCGTCTCATTGAATGCCACCACGGATGCGCAACGGAGTCGGCTCATGCCGGCCGTCAATCGAGCCTACCCTCTCGACATGTTGATGAAGGCGTGCCGGACCTTTCCTTTGAAGCCGCGCCGCCGCCTGACGTTCGAATATGTCCTACTGGAAGGAGAAAACGATACGGAACGGGACGCCGTCCGTTTGGCCATGCTCACGAAAGGCATTCGCTGCAAGATCAATTTAATTCCATTCAATGAATTTCCCGGCAGCGGGTTCCGGCGGCCTTCGGATCATGTGGTGCTGCGGTTTCAAGCCGTCCTCGACCGCCATGACATCGCAGCCTACATCCGGAAGAGCAAAGGCCGCGAGATCCTCGGCGCCTGCGGGCAGCTTGGGACACTGCCGGGATCGCTTCCTCTCCAACTCGAACGCCCGGCGACCCGCGCCGGCTTTCTGAATCCCGTGTCCTCTTAAGAAGGAGATCCCTGTGGTCAGACGACGATTCGTTGCTCTCATTGCTTTGTCCGCCGCCCTCTTCGCGGCGGATCTGTCCGAGGCAGCGGAAACCGGACCTCGCGTACAGGAGACGGTGCTGCAAAACGGTCTCAAGGTCCTGGTCGTCGAAGAGCCGAAGGCGCCTGTCATCACGGTGCAGATCTGGTATAAGGTCGGCTCGCGCAATGAAATCATGGGACGCGCCGGACTCTCGCATATGCTCGAGCACATGATGTTCAAGGGCACCAAGAAATACGCCAAGGGCGAGTTTTCGAAGATCATCAAAAAGAACGGAGGCAACGACAACGCCTTCACCAGCCAGGACTACACAGCGTATTTTGAAAACCTCGCGGCCGATAAGCTGGAGCTCGCGCTGGAGATGGAATCAGACAGGCTGCAGGGACTGTTGCTGGACGACAACGAGTTTCAACTGGAACGCGAGGTGGTCAAAGAGGAACGGAGACTACGGACTGAGGACAATCCCCAAGCGTATCTGGTCGAGCAGATGTTCGCGCAAGCCTTCATGGAGCACCCCTATCACTGGCCGATCATTGGATGGTTCAATGACCTGAACGCGATGACCAGGGAGGATCTCAAGCAGCATTACGAACGCTACTACGTGCCGAACAACGCCACGTTGGTGATCGTGGGCGACGTCAAGAACGAGGCCGTCGTCAGCTTGGCCAAGCAATACTTCGAACGTCTGCCCAAAGGTGCGCCCCCCACGTCCCCGGAGATCATCGATCCTGTGCAGCGAGGCGAACGACGCGTGATCGTCAAACGGGCGGCCCAATTGCCGTTTCTCTACTTCGGGTACAAGGTGCCGAACTTCATGAGCACCGATGTCCATGCGTTGGCCGTTCTTGAGAACGTCCTGTCCTCGGGCAAAAGCTCGCGCCTCTATGATACCCTCGTGTATCGAAAGAAAATCGCGCTTGCCGTCGGAGCGAGCTACAGCGAGTTGTCCGCCAATCCTGAACTCTATACGTTTTACGCAATCGTGAAGCCGGGCGCCAAGATCGAGGAGGTCGAACAATCACTGCTGGCGGAGATTGAGCGGATCAAAAAGGAAGGGCCGACGGACAAAGAAATCCAGAAGGCCAAGAACCAGGTGGAAGCCAAACATATGTTCGAGCAGGATTCCATTTTTCGCCAAGCGATGCTACTGGGCACTGCGGAAACGGTCGGCGCCGGTTGGCAGTACATCGCCGACTACGTGAAGAGGCTTCGAGAAGTCACAAAGGAGGACGTCAAGCGTGTGGCCCGTCGCTATTTCCAAGAGGACACGCGGACGGTGGGGATCCTGATTCCTGTGCCCCCCACAGCGGAGGCGACACCGGTCGCGGGAGGCACGCCATGACGCGGATAGCGGCGGCGGTCGTCATTGTGCTCGTCCTTGCCCAGGCATCGTTCGCCGCGGACATCAAACCGGTTCGGATCGTCACCCCGAACAACATGATCGTCCTCATCGTGGACCAACCGTCTCTTCCCATCGTCACGGTCAATGTTCTGGTCAAGGCCGGCGCCGTCCACGATCCCGATGCCCTGGCCGGCCTCGCCTACATGACCGCCGGGATGTTGGATGAAGGCACGAAAACCAGGAGCGCCGCTCAAATCGCGCAACAGATCGAATTCATCGGAGGAGAGCTTGCCACGCAGGGCGCTCAGGATTTTTCCACTGTGACGCTCCGGGTCTTGAAGAAGGACGTGGACCTTGGCTTGACGATATTGTCCGATATCCTCATGAATCCGATCTTTGCCGAGAAGGATGTGGCCCGCGTCCGAGGCGAGTTGATGGGCCAACTCCAGGGAGAGAAGGACGAGCCGGGCGTGATCGCCATCAAGGCGTTCGATGAGATCGTGTTTCAAGGCAATCCCTACCGGCGTGCGGCCAATGGCACGGAGAAAACGGTGCCGAAAATCACCCGCAACGACCTGGTGCAGTTCCATCACACCTATTACCGGCCAAACCGGACGATCGTCGCCATCGTCGGCGACATACGGGAGCACGAAGCGCTCGATGTCGTCCGCAAGCACTTCGGAAAATGGACCAAGAAAGATGGCGTGCCATCCACG
Organism: Nitrospirota bacterium; assembly: GCA_005877815.1. GTDB lineage: Bacteria > Nitrospirota > Nitrospiria > Nitrospirales > NS-4 > NS-4. The sequence continues at coordinate 46,933 of VBOG01000035.1, read as the reverse complement.
TTCTCGCCGGCGGTTCCGCTCCAACAGCCGAAGCTGAAACTGATCGACAAGGACCTCACGCAGGCGAATGTAATCCTTGGGCACCTCGGCATCGACCGGAAGAACCCTGACTTCTACGCGGTGTCCGTGATGAACTACATCCTCGGCGGCGGCGGCTTTTCCTCCCGTCTCGTGAACCGCATCCGGGACCAGAAGGGATTAGCCTACGATGTGGACAGCGGATTTCAGGCCAACGTCATGCCGGGTCCCTTCACCGTTCAACTGCAGACGCGAAATGCAGCGGCCAATCAGGCGATTGCCAGCGTCGTCGAAGAGATGAAGCGCATCCGGACCGAACCGGTGAGCGATCAGGAATTGGCCGACGCGAAGGCGTACCTGATCGGAAGCTTCCCCTTGCGCCTCGACACGACCGGCAAACTCGCCGCCTTGCTGACACTGGTGGAGCTGCATGGCCTGGGCCTCAGTTATTTCGAAGATTATCCCAAGGCGATCCGAGCCGTGACGAAAGAAGATGTGCTGCGCGTCGCCGAACAATATCTCCACCCCGACGTCTACGCGCTGGTGGTGGTGGCAAAGCAATCCGAAGCAAAGATCAATCCGGAGATGGTCCTTGGCAAACCATGACGGTCATGAGACGAGCGGGCCCCTCGAGCGATTGCAGGGGATCATGCGGGGCATGGACTCCGCCCTCGTCGCCTTCTCGGGCGGCATCGACAGCACGCTGGTGCTGAAGACGGCGCACGACGTCCTGGGGGATCGCACCGCGGCAGTCACCGCCGTGTCGGCAACATTCCCGGCGGTGGAACTCGCATTGGCGCGGCAATTGTGCGCGGAGATCGGCGTGCACCAGATCCTTCACGACACGGACCAGCTTCGCTACGATGGGTTCATACGAAATGACGCCGCCCGATGCTATCACTGCAAGACCGATCTCTATTCCGCGCTCATCCCTCTGGCAGAGCGGATGGGCTTCGCCTATGTGCTCGATGGAACGCATCGTGATGATGCCGGAGACGAGCGGCCGGGCTTGCGCGCGGCCAGAGAGCACGGGGTGAGAAGTCCACTCTTGGAAGCGGCCATGGGCAAGGCTGATATTCGGGAAACTGCCAAAATCTTGGGGCTCTCGAATTGGGACAAGCCAGCGGCCGCCTGCCTCTCATCACGCATCGCGCGCGGAGACATCATCACCGTGGAAAAGCTGGCCCGCGTGGAACGCGCTGAGGCATTTTTGCTCGGGCAGGGGTTTCGCCAGGTACGCGTCCGCGACTATGCCGGCCGCGCGCGTGTGGAAGTCGGACAGGATGAGCTGGGAAGGCTCTTCGAACCCGCGATGCAGGACCGTGTCACCTTGAATCTTGCCGGCCTCGGTTTCACCGAGATCACCCTCGATCCCTCGGGCTACCGCCAAGGCAGCACCAACATTCATTCATCCTGAGTCTCTCAAAAAGCCTGTACAGAGTACAACGTGAGGTGTTTATTATCTTGAGGAAGGAGTTTATGATATGGGCATCGGCTGATGCCGGACAAGTAGGCCATACCGATCAGCAGCGCCTCCAACTCAACCAGCACCCATCGGAAACCATGGATCACCGCGGGTGGGCTGTTGATGGTGATCGCGCTCTTGTTGACTGTCGCCTACGTGCTCTTTGCGACATCGAACCTCTGGCTGGCCGTGGCGGTCACATTGTCAGGGCCCCTTCATTTGGGGATCGCTGGCCTAACTTTTCCAGCGTGCCTCCGCTGTTTAGGATGATCTCCGAGCCGCTTGTGATTGCCTCATTCAATAGCCGCGCATGTCCCCTTTGGTAGGGAGGACCTTGACTTGCGTGGTTATGCCTTCTAGCCTAATTTCTGGAGCTGGGCCGATGCTTGGGGAAGCTCAGCGAAAGGAGGTTACGGATTCTCTCCACCCATCTTCTTCCATGCTCTCACATAAGGAGGATTCGCACCATGAAAGCCATGTTGTATACAGTGGCATTGGTCGCCTCTCTTGCCGTCACCACTCTTGCCCATGCCAATCCCGCTCTGATGAAGAAAGATCGGCCCGGCTACCCCTCGGAAGGCACTAAGGCGACTGATCTCTACGGATCGTCTGCCCTCGAAGGCTCGGTCGCAAATGAGCCTAAGGATGGCGCATTTGCCGATCAAAATAAGGCCATTAGAGAGCGGGACAATTTACGGCGCGGAGAGACACGGTTGCCCGTTGTGACAGACCCTGGCTATGTCAACAAGGGAGTGATGGAAGACCACATCAAAGATGCCACGAAGATCCAAGCCGAGCCGAGGTGAGCAGCCGGCTGATTGTGGGGGGAAGGGTCGGAGCGGGCCTTTTCCCTTAGTCGGCACACTGGGAATAATATTACTGACTCTCGGGAACAGGCGAGTTTGCTCTTAGGACTTTTCGTAATCCTTCGCGACGGCGGCGAGGGATTCTTCCGCGAGCCGCTTGTGATCGGCGTCGTTGAGGCTACGCTCGACGAGCTTTTCAGCAATGAGCAGTGCGAGATCTGAGACCGAGCGGCATACCTCTTCCAGCGCCCGGCGGCGTTCCTGGTCGATGTCCCTTGTGGCGGCCGCTTTGATGCGTTCGGCATCCGCTGAGAGGCGACGCTCGTTTTCTTCTTGGACGTGCTGCGCTCTGAGCTTGGCTTCCAGAATCATGGTCTCCGCTTCTTTCTGCGCCGACTTCATCTTCGCTTCGTACTCGATCATCCGGCGGTCCGCTTCCGCGCGGAGCCGTTCTGCAGACTCGATGCTTTCGCGGATTTTGCGCTCCCGCGCATCGAGGCCTTCAAGAATCGGCGGAAACGCGTATTTCGCCAGGACGAACAGCAACGCGGCGAACGAGACGATCTCCCAAAAGATCAGCGACGAGAAGAAATGCGTTTCGAACTGTGGCATGTCGATCCTCTATAGCGGGCTCTGTGCAGGGTTACTTCCCGCGCAGCCCCATAATAATGAACGCGATGACTAAGCCGTAGAGCGCAATGGCTTCAACGAGCGCAAACCCGATCCACATGTATTTTCCGACTCGTGCTTCGGCTTCAGGCTGCCGGGCGACCGCCTCGATCATCTTCCCAAAAATGTACCCGATCCCCACACCGGCGCCGGCAAACCCGGCGGCCGCCAAACCCATCCCCAGAAATGCAGCCGCTGCAGCATCCATTCAATCGTCTCCTTTCGTCCCAGAACCCGTCGTTAATGCGCGCCCTCGGAATGCCCGTGGAGATTGATGGCGTCACCGAGATACACGCATGTGAGAATCGTAAAAATGTAGGCCTGGATGAAGGCGATGCCGACCTCCAAGCCCGAGATCGCGATCGTAAACGCAAACGGCAGCCAGCCGATCAACAAGGGCAACGAGAGCGCCATGCCGAAGAGAACCGCGAGGATCGTATGGCCGGCCGTCATGTTCGCAAAGAGCCGTACGGCAAGCGCCAGCGGGCGCGCAAGCTGGCTGATTACTTCAATCGGCATCATCAGCGGCAGCAGCAGCGTCGGCGTGCCGGGCGGGATCAAAATCCCGAAGAACTTGATGCCGTGGTAGGCGAACCCCACGACGATGCTCATCGTGTAGACAAACAGCGCAAACGCTGCCGTCACGACGATTTGGCTCGTCACAGTATACGACCCCGGAATCAGGCCCAGGAGATTCGAAAAGAGAATAAAGATAAACAACGTGCCGATGAAGGGGAAGAACCGCATCCCCTCCTTCCCGATGGTATCCATGATCATGCCGCGGAGAAATTCCACGAGCATTTCGGCGATGCTTTGCAACCGTGAGGGGATGAGACGCCGCTCGCGGCCGGCCTGAATGAGAAACCACGCCGCAAGGGCAATGATGATCCACATCATGATCACGGCCTTGTTCAACGAAATATCAAGGCCGAAGAGCGACAGATGTCCATAGGAATGTAATTCGAAGGGATGAAGAGGATTTTCCATCAGAGACGCGATGCCATTCGATAGACGTTTAAGAGGCCGGCAGACATCCCGAGGAAGAGACCGACGACGATCAGCCAGGGACTCGTGCCGAAATACCAGTCTGCGAGATACCCAAGGCCTCCACCCACTGCCAATGCCGAGACCAACTCGACTCCGATCCGCGCGGCGTAGGAGAGGCCTTTGCGGAAGTCACTCGGTTCGCTTGCCATGAACTCCCGGACTCCGCTAAACGGGCGCCATCTAAACAGAATCCGTACGGGATTGTCAAGGATCGACGTGTGCCTTGCCGCAGTGAAACGGCTGCGTTAAGATGCGACGCAACGAAACTCCTATTCCCGCAAAAAGACCATGCCCGCCACAACCAGAAAAGCTTTTCTCACTGCTTCCGTGCCCGTTCCGTTCGCCACGACGATCCCCCTGCCAGCGGTCTCGGCATTCGATCTGTATCAACGCCTCACGGCTGATGATCCGTGTCCCGTGCTGTTGGAAAGCGGCCATTCCTCTGGAGGGGCTGACACTCGCCATCGTTTTTCCATTATCGCTGCCAACCCTTCACTGATCTTTCGGACCCGTGGCCGACACCTTGAGTGGATCACACGTGATCAACCCATGCAGTCTTGCATCGGGGATCCGATGGCCGCGCTTCGCGATCTCCTGCGACGCATGGCCGTGCCACGCCCCGCCGGCATCCCTCCCTTCTACGGCGGCGGCATCGGCTTTCTCGGTTATGATCTTGCCCAGTGCTTTGAGAATCTTCCCCGGCGAGCGCCCGATGATCTCCATTTACCCGACTTGGAGCTGGCCTTCTTCGACACGGTCGCCGTCATCGATCACAACGAGGCGCTCCTTTGGCTGGTCTTTACGCCTTTCGGCGAGCGTTTTCTGAAAGAACCGCGTGAGGCCTTATATAAGGAAGGGCGCGCACGTCTGGCGCTTCTTGAGTCGAGACTCTCGGAGTCTGCCTGTCAGCCATCCACCGTGCCGCCTGTCACCGCGATGAGCGTCACCCCCGGGCTCGATGAAACCGAGTATGTCAGGCGCGTCCGCCGGTGCCTCGAGTACATCGCCCGCGGCGATATCTACCAGGCCAACCTCTCCCATCGCTTTACGGTGGGCCTGGGCGGGCGCTCACCACGAGCGGTGTATGAAAAGCTGCGCGACATCAACCCTTCGCCTTTCGCCGCCTTGCTGGAGTTCCCCGACGTCACACTCGCCGGATGTTCGCCGGAACGTCTGGTGAGCCTGACAGGCAGCGATGTGGAGACCCGTCCAATCGCGGGGACGCGTCCTCGCGGCGCCACGCCCGATGAGGATCGCCGCCTCACGGAAGACTTGCTGATGAACGGCAAGGAACGGGCCGAGCATCTCATGCTGGTGGATCTCGAGCGCAACGATTTGGGCCGGGTGTGCGAGTATGGTACGGTCCGAGTCGATGAGTTCATGGTCGTGGAACGCTACTCGCACGTCAGCCACATCGTCTCGAACATTCACGGACGTCTGGCACCCGGCCGCGATGCGATTGATGTGATCCAGGCAGTCTTTCCCGGAGGAACGGTGACCGGTGTGCCGAAGGTTCGCTGCATGGAGATCATTGATGAGCTGGAGCCGGTGCGCCGAGGGCCGTATACCGGCTCGATCGGTTATTTCAGTGCCGGCGGCGACCTCGATCTCAACATCACGATCCGGACCTTGACGATCACGGGGGGGCACGCCTATCTCCAGGTTGGCGCGGGCATCGTGGCCGATTCCGATCCCGTGCGCGAGTACCAGGAAACGCTGTTCAAGGCAGAGGCGCTCCTGAAAGCCCTGCGAGAAGCGTGATGTGGGTCTACTTGAATGATCGGTTTGTGCCGAAGGAAGAAGCGGTCGTGTCGGTCTTCGATCACGGCTTCCTCTATGGAGACGGCGTGTTTGAAACCATGCGCGCCTACCAAGGCCGCGTCCTTCAGCTCTCCGAACACTTGATGCGTCTCGGCCGCTCGGCTTCCTCCCTGCAACTCCCGCTGCCGGCCAGCCCCAGCCACTTGGCCGAACTGGTTCGCGCATCGCTGACCCGGAATAGCCTTCAGGAGGCAACGGTACGGGTGACGGTCTCACGGGGGGAAGGAGACATCGGCTTGGATCCGGCATTGTGCAAACGACCCACGCTCGTCATCATCGCCCAGCCGTTTCAACCCTATCCTCCGTCACTGTACGAAGAGGGCGTCTCGGTGATCGTCGTCCATACCCGACGCAATCTGGCGGAGGCGGTGCCTCCGCATGTCAAATCGCTCAACTTCCTGAACAACATTCTGGCAAAAATGGAGGCGAAGGCGGCGGGCGCTTACGAGGGATTGCTGCTGAACCATGCGGGAGCGGTGACGGAGGGAACGACGAGCAATATTTTTCTGGTTCAGCGTGGACGGCTCAGAACGCCGTCTCTCGACTGCGGCATTCTAGAAGGCATTACCCGATCGCTGGTGCTGCGGCTGGCTCGAGAGCTCAGCATCCCGTCGGAGGAACGAGTTGTCACCGCCGACGATCTCTTCAACGCCGACGAATGCTTTTTGACGAATACGACTCAGGAAATCCTGCCGGTGAGAGAGATTGACGGGCGGGTGCTTGCAGACGGCCGGCCGGGTCCGATGACCCGTCGGCTTCATACGTCATTTCGATCCGGCTTGGACCGGTTCCTTGACCGCGTGTGATCGGTCCACGCGTTCGACTTTCACCTTCGCCACCCGGCGGTCTCCCAGGTCCACCACGGTAAACCGGTACCCGCCATGATGGATGACCTCACCGCCCCGAGGAATGCCCTGCAGTTGGTGAGTGATGAAACCGCTCAGGGTTTCATAATCGGTCGTGATGGGGATGGGAAGCGCGTGAAGATCAACAAGATCCCTGATCGGCATGGAAGCGTCAATCAACAGCGAACCGTCCTTCAACCGCTCCACCGGCCTTTCTTCCGTATCGTATTCATCCTGAATCTCTCCGACGATCTCCTCAATCAGGTCCTCCAGCGTAACCAAACCTTCCACACTGCCGTGCTCGTTCACAACAATGGCCATGTGAATGCGGCGACGTTGCATCTCCTTGAGCAGCACACTCACCTTCATAGACTCCGGGACGTAATAGACGGAATGGAGCAGATCGGTCAGCTTGAAGGGCCGCCCCGCCACGGCCCGACTCAGGAGGTCCTTCTGGTACAAGATCCCCCGGATGTCGTTCAGCTCCTTCCTGTACACCGGATAGCGGGAGAATTTGTTCTCATCGATGATCCGCAGAACGTCCGGAATCGGCGTGTCCACCTCGATCGCGAACATCTTGGGACGCGGCACCATCACTTCCCTGACGGATGTGTCGGTAAATTCGAAGACGCTCCGGATCAGATCCTGTTCCGTCTTGTCGAAAACACCTTTTTCACGGCCCTCGGTCATGAGGAGATTGATCTCCTCGGCGGAGATAAATAGTTTCTGCTCCTGGCCAGATCTCCCGATCAACCGAAGGACGGCACGCGTCGAGAGGGTCAGCGGCCGGATCCCCCAGGCCGCCACCTTGGAAAACCATTCCATGGGGCCCGCGACAATGAGCGCAAGTTGTTCGGGATTCCTGAGCGCCAGGATCTTCGGCACTAATTCTCCGAGAATCAATGTGAAAAATGAAATCGCGAGCACGATGATGCCGACCGCAAGGGGTTCGGCGATGCTTTCCATGAACGGCAGCGGAATGGCAAGCAAGGCAGGTTTTAAATGTTCAACGGCCGCGGCGCCGCCGATGGCCGCCGCCGTTGCGGCCGCCACGGTGACTCCGATCTGAATGGTCGCGAGAAAGCGCTCAGAGTCTTCCTGAAATCCTGCGACAAGGCGGGCGTTTGGGTTCCCTTCCTCGGCCAATTGCTTCACACGACTGCGCCGGGTATTGACGATCGCCAGCTCGGCGCAGGCGAAGAAGCCGTTCAGCAGGATGAGGCCAGCAACAGCAAGCAGTTCCAGCCACATTCCGATTACGGTAACACAGTCCCCTCACTCAGACAAGGCAAGGACCTGTCGGGCAGCACGATGCAGCGATATAATTAATGTTTTACTTGAATAAATAAGCCTCACCGGATGTAAATTCTTCATGATTTGTCTACCAATGGCTACGCCTACACGTTATATGTACGTTGACTCTATCCTAGGACGATTGCTATCGTGGCCGAATGCTTAAGGGATACGCCTATACCACGTGGCTTTCGGCAACGGTATTCTCGGCCGTCTTGACGGTCACGCCTCTCGCCTCGGCCGATACGATTTACCGGTATGTGGATGCCAGCGGGGTGATCCACTTCTCGAATGCCCCCACCGATGCCCGGTTCCGGGCGTTCAGGTCGGACCGCACCAGATACCGAGTGGTCCCCGCTGTTCCTTCCACAGCCCTGCATCGCACCATCGACGTCATGTCGCTTCAACACCGGATGGACCCTGCCTTGATCCGTGCCGTCATCAAGGCAGAATCGGCGTTCGATTCAGCTGCAGTCTCCCCCAAGGGAGCGATGGGGCTTATGCAGTTGATGCCCGACACCGCATGGTCGCTTCAGGTATCCAACCCCTACGACCCGGAGCAGAACATCTCCGGCGGAGTCCGTCATCTTCGCTATCTGCTCGATCGATTCCATGGCGATATCCCGTTGGCCCTCGCGGCTTACAATGCCGGAGAAGCGAAGGCCAGGAAGGACACCCGAATTCCGGAAACTCGAGAATATGTCCGACGGGTTTTACGGTTCTATCAAGACTTCCTGAAGGAAGATGGAAAGCGTGAACCTACGGGGTTGAACGTCGAAACTGCTGCGCTCATCACGCCGCATTACTGACCGTCACGTCTTCAGAATCCGCCTTCCCGGCTCGATTCCTCCCTCTCCGGCAACTGCCTCCAGTTGAATGTGCTGCTCCCATTCGACCGGCCGCTCGCCAGTGTCATCCGACCGGAAATGCGCCCCGACGCTGTGAGTGCGGTGAAGCGCCGCGACGGCGATCAGGCGGCCTGCCGTGATCATGTTCCAGATTTCCCACTCACGGCGAGTGCGGCACCAGTTTTTCACTTGCGCATCCCATTCTGCAACCCGTGAGATGGCCGTCCGAAGTCCTTCGCCGCTTCGGATGATGCCGACGTTTTCCCACATCAACCGGCGAAACGAGTTGAGGATCTTTTCCATATCCGGCGACGACCCTTTGGGACTGCCATGGCCGTTCGCCACCACTAACTGCTCCGCATAAGACCGGTCCTTCGGGACCTTCGCCGCGGACTCAACCGCAGCATCCACCACGCGAGCCGCGAAGACGAGACCTTCGAGTAACGAGTTGCTGGCCAGCCGGTTCGCTCCATGGACGCCGGTGCAGGCCACCTCCCCCGCCGCAAACAATCCAGGCACGCTGGTGGCGCCATGGACGTCGGTCCAGACGCCGCCCATCATATAGTGGGCGCCGGGGCAGACCGGAATGAGTTCTTCGGTGATATCCACGTCATATCGTAAACACGTCGCGTAAATCGTCGGGAAGCGAGCCTTGATGAAGTCCGCCCCGAGATGGGTCACGTCGAGATAGACATGGCGCGCGCCGGTGAGCTGCATCTCATTCCAGATCGCCCGGGACACGATATCGCGGGGCGCGACTTCCGCCAGCTCATGGTACCGCTTCATGAATGCCTCGCCTTTGACATTGCGCAGGATCGCGCCTTCTCCGCGCATCGCTTCCGACAGCAGGAACTGCGGAGTGGCCGGCATGTAGAGCGCGGTTGGATGGAACTGGACGAATTCCATGTCTTCGACCAGCGCGCCGGCCCGGTACCCCATGGCGATGCCGTCCCCTGTCGCGCTCGGAGGATTCGTAGTCCGCGAATAGATCTGGCCGGCGCCTCCCGTCGCAAGCACGACGGCTTTTGCCGGAACCGGTGAGAGTGCTCCCGAGGCTTCGTCCAGAACGAGCGCGCCCGCGCAACGCCCATTGCGGTCGAGCAGAAGGTCAATCGTAAAATGATGATCGTTCCACACAATCCGCCTCAACCCCCGAGCCCGCTTCAGCAGTACGCGAACAATCTCGGTCCCCGTCGCATCCCCTCCGGCGCGCATGATGCGGTCGCGGCTGTGCGCCGCCTCGCGCGCGAATGCATATCCCGTCCCTTCCCTATCGAAACGGGCGCCCCAATCAATCAGCTCTTGGATGCGGGCCGGCCCCTCGGCGACCAGGACTTGCACCGTTTCCTCACGACACAACCCTTTGCCCGCGCGGATGGTATCCTCGCGGTGGAGCGCAATGTCCTCTTCCTCGGGGGCGACGGCGACCCCGCCCTGGGCATAAATCGAGCTGCCTTCCGCCGTGATGCCCTTCGTGAGAATCATGACCCGGCCGGCGCGACTCAACCCGATCGCCGCGCGCAATCCGGCCACCCCGCTTCCAATCACAAGGAAATCGACGGCGGACAAGGTCTTGCGTGTCGTGTGCGAACGTTGTGCGGGCATGGTGTTAGGGCTGCGACGCTCGATCGGTCGGCAATCGGCGGCCGGAGATGCCGAAGGGTGAATCCCCTTCGACCGAGCTCAGCACCATATCCTTGTGGCCGACGAGATGGAGAATGGCATGGCCGCGTTCACGAAGCGGCTGGTCGTCGGTTTTCCGCTGCCATTGGCCTTGCCAATGGAAATAGACCGCCGCATCCGAGCCTTCGACGAGGACCCGGTCAATGCCGAAATCCACATTGATGCGATCGTAAATTGCGAAGTCGCGCTCGATTTCCAACTCGAGCCGACGGAGACTGTCGAGCGGCATCAACAGCTCATGAAACGCCTTCGGGTCTTTATGGATGTAGGATTGGCGGAGTTGCTCGACCGCCTCGTCAATCTTTCGCACTTGCGCCGCATCGCTCGGCAGCACGCCGCTCGGCTTGGAACAACCCATGGCGCCAATGGCCACCAGAGCAAGCATCCATGCGCCGATCAAGCGCCGGCATTCATGAGGTTTCATCCAGCGAGTATAGCATGCTGTCCCTGGAGAATCCCCCACGCTACCAGCGCATGAGCGCCGTGCCCCAGGTCAGTCCTCCGCCGATGGTCGCCATCAGCACGAGGTCATGTGGTTTGATCTTGCCCGCCCGGATGGCGGTATCCAGCGTGATCGGCAGCGAAGATGAGGACGTGTTCCCGTAGCGTTCAATCACGCTCTCCGTCCGCTCGGATGTGACGCCCAGCCGCTCCCTGACCTTCTCCAGCAACCGTCCGTTCGCCTGGTGAAACAGGAACCAGCTCACCCCCGGCACCGTCAACTCATTCTCCGTGAGCGCCGCATTCACGGCGGACTCCAGGCGACGGACGGCGGCGCGGAAGAGCCGTGGCCCACGCATTGTGATAGCATGCTGTCCCTGCCCGACGGTTTTCTCGGAGGCCGGCACCCGTGAACCGCCGGCCGGGATTTGGATCAGATTGGCTTGAGATCCATCGGTCCCCAGGCTGACCGAGACGATTCCACGGCCTTCGCTCTCGGGGACCAGCACCGCCGCGCCTGCTCCATCACCAAACAGGATCGCGGTTTCTCCTTCAGAAAAGTTCAAAAAGCGGGATTTGATCTCGGCCGCCACCACGAGAATTCGCCGCGCGCTTCCTGCTTGAATCAGTTGATCGCCGACTGAAAGCGCATAGAGAAAGCCGGAGCATGACGCGGACAGATCGAATGCAAAGGCCCGCTTCGCATCAAGCAGCCGCTGAACATGACATGCGGTGGCGGGAAATAACGTATCGCCGGACGTGGTGGAGACGATGATGGCGTCGAGCGCGGAAGGCGCGATGCCCGCCTGTGCCAATGCCGCGGTGGCCGCGCGCGCAGCGAGGTCGGACGTCGCATCGTCGGGTGCGGCCCAGCGACGCTCGCGGATGCCCGTCCGGCGCCAGATCGCCGCCGAGCTGATGCCAGTCAGGCCGGCCAGTTCCTCGTTGGAGACAATTCGCTCAGGAAGGGCACTGCCCGTCCCGACGATCCGCGCTCGTTGTCCCATACCCTCACCCTCACCCGTCAACCTTTCTATTTTCCTCGCACGGGCCGCACCATTACAAGCATCACACGCTGCACGACGCTACCTAACCCTCAAGAGTAGGGTAAAACACCTGAATGCTAGAACCGTAGGGTTGATGTGGCGGTGAAAATTTGCTATCATGCCTCCCGATGCGATCATACATGCCGTTGGCGGCCCTGGTGGCTGTCCTCCTCTTCTCCGGTTGTTCCAGCACGCCGAAAACTCCCGATGTAAAAAACGGTGAGGCGTCACGCGTCTCCAATGCTGACGAACAGGTCCTCAAACAAGACCCCATCGAGCGCAACTACGATCCTCACGTGATCATGAAACGGGCTGAAGCCTTCTTCGAAAAAGAAGACTATGCGGAGGCCATTGTCGAATACCAGCACTTCCTCGATCTCCATAAAACGCACACGCTGGCGCCGTATGCGCAATATCGCTTGGGGATGAGCTACTTCAAACAGGTCTCGACGAGAGACCGGGACCCCGAGCCGACGCGACACGCCATGGAGACAATGCAAAAGCTCTTGAAGGAATTCCCGGGCAGCCCGTATGAAGACGATGCACGGTCCAAGATCAAGGAATGCCGGGAGCATCTCGCCGGTTACGAACTCTACGTCGGCAAGCATTATTACCGGCAGGAGGCGTATCTTGGAGCCCTTCACCGGTTCGAGGGACTGTTGGGACAATATCCGGACGCGGAAGTCTCAGCCGAAGCCTGGTATTACCTGGCCCTGACCTACCGGGACATCGGCGCAAAAGAACGCGCCATTCAATCCTTAACAACGCTCGTGCAACAATTTCCGAAATCCATGGTCAGGTCACAAGGGCAACAGCTCCTGGCGTCACTCGGTGTGAAGTCGGTCACCACCAACCTTGCAGACGCGTCCCCTTCCGCCGCTCCCAAGACTTCACTTCCCGCGCCGTTGCCAAAAACCAGATCCTTATCGGTCCAGCCCCCGGCCCTTCCTCCGGCCGGCGTGAGCGGCGCGTTGCCTCCCGTCATCACCTGCGGCCTGAACGTCAGCTGCTGATCGCTTCGTCCATTCTTCTCATAGCCTCGCGTACCTAGTCCTGAAGGGGCATGGCTCTCTGTGCTCTCTTTGCCTATCGTAATGAGATGAGAATACTGCGTGGGTTTGCCGTTAGCATCGCCCTCCTTGTCGCCATCGCATTCACAGCCCTGTTTTTTATCGACGAGCCGCTTCGTGCCTTCATCGAGGGGCAGCTCAACGCCTATGTGAAGGGGTATAGTTTCCGCATCGGCAAAGCCCATTTGTATCCGAATCTTTCCCTGGAGATTCTCGACGCCACGATGTATCAGACCGCGCACCCCGACCCGCCGGTCGCGCATCTTCCCAGATGGCACTTTAGCGTGCAATGGCGGCACCTGCTCACGGGCCACATCGTCAGCGATTACCTCATCGAACGGCCCGTCTTGCACATTACGTTGCCCCAGGCGGCCAAAGAAGTGAAGGACCCGGTGCCGGTCAAAGAAAAAGGATGGCGTGATGCGGTCTATTCGTTCTATCCCATCAAGATCAACGAGTTTAAAATCACCGATGCCGAGGGGACGTACGTGGACCAGGACCCCTCCAGGCCCCTGGTGTTCCATCACTTCAATTTTCGCGTCGGCAACATCCGGAACATTCATTATAGGAACGACGCCTACCCATCGGATCTTCATTTAGATGGGATTCTTTTTAAATCCGGCAAGGTCGTGGCGAATGGCCATGCCAATTTCCTCGCCGAGCCGCATATGGGCGTCGACGCCGAGATCAAGCTTGACCACGTGGAATTGGATCACCTGCTGCCCGTCACCAGCCGTTACAACGTACAGCTCCGGCACGGGCTCCTCTCGGGGGACGGGCACATCGAATATGCCGCCGATAGCACGACGGTGGCGAACCTCAAGCGCGTCACGATCGAAGGCGCCCGCGTGGATTATGTCCATGCAGTCGTCACGGCCGCCGCCGAACAAGAGGTGAAGGAAAAGACGGTCGAGACGGCGAAGGAACTGGGGAATCACCCGCAAACCTTGATTCGCGTGGACCATGCCGTGATCAAGAACAGCGAATTCGGGTTCGTCAACGAGGCCGCCGTTCCCACCTACCGGGTGTACCTCACCGGGGCCCATCTGGAGCTCGCGAATATCAGCAACCAGTTCACGGAGGGCACTGGCACGGTCAAAATAAAGGGCAAATTCATGGGCAGCGGCGACACGCTGGTCAGCGGCACATTCCGTCCGGAACAGAAATCGCCGGACTTCGACCTGAACGTCAAGATCGAACAGGCGCAAATGCGTTCGATGAATGAGCTGCTGCGGGCCTACGGCAACTTCGACGTCGTGCAGGGTGAATTCTCGTTTTACTCGGAACTGTCGGTCAAGGACGGCACCGTCCACGGCTATATGAAGCCGCTCTTCAAAGACATAAAAGCCTACGACAAGCGGCAGGACAAAGAAAAAAGCACGTTCCGGAAGCTCTATGAAGGACTGATAGATACGGTCGCAAAGTTGCTGGAGAACCAGCCGCGCGCGGAAGTCGCGACGAAGGTGACGGTTTCAGGCCCGGCTGACAATCCCAAAACCGACACATGGGAAACGCTCGTCCGCCTGTTTGAGAATGCATTCTTCAAGGCCATCTTGCCCGGTTTCGACCGGCAATTGGAAGCCTCCAAAAGCTAGAGAACCTCACCGGCCGCCCGCCTCACACGCGTCGGGACAATCCCGATTAGCCTGGTCTGGACTCAGAGGAACTCCCATAGTATTTACTCTTCCCATCCTTGGAAGAATAGACGGCACGTAAGTTCCAGGTATCCTCGCAATGAAATCTCTGCCTTGATTTGGCCTAAGGAAAATAGACGGCGATGCCCACCTATCGTCCCTGGGATCCCGCGCCGTGAACCGTACATTCCGACGATCATCGTTTGCGATCGGTCTTGCATCGCTAGCTGTCACGTCTTTCATCGTCCTCGTCTCAACCGCGCCAACGCAATCCCAGACACCAGCGGTGGATCCCGGCAGCGATATTATCGCGCCGTTCCAACAATCGAAGCCGGATAAGACCATCTGCGCATTGTCGGAAAAACAGGAACAGGAGGCGATCGAGGCCTTCCACCATCTCGCCACGGTCTTCCGAGAGCCACGCTGTCTCAACTGCCACGGCAGCGTGAACCCGTTCGTCGAAGGCGGCGGCCACGTCGGCGGTGTCATCAATATTAATGAAACCCTCCAACAGTATTCGAGGAGCCAATCGTTTGCGAACGCCGTCCGCGAGAGCCGCGGCGGCATGAGCACGACTGATCAGGATGTTCAACAAGCCCGCGACGCGATCGAACACGCCGTGTCGCACCCTGACACCGGCGATGCCGACATCGGCAGCAGCAATCGCGACTTGGTGTTCTTATCCTGCCAGCAGTGTCACAGCGTGCCGCCGCTGCCCCGCTGGAGGGTTCCGATGGTGAAGAATTGGTTCGCGCATATTGGCTCCCGGCAGCCGAAGGGTGACGAGCAGTTGTGCGAGCTCATGCGAGCGCACACGATTACCGGCGACTTCGCCACGCCGGCGGACTTTTTGAATCATCTTGACCATGAGGATTTCGTGATGATCGGCTTCAAGGGAAATCGCGGACTGAACGACAACGGCATCCTGACATATGAAGACGTGACGAAGAAGACTTTCAGGCTCGAGCCGCCCAGTATGCCCCACGGCGAGATGATGAAATGGGCAAAGGCCTGGGCTGAGGCGATCGGCGACCGATACTGGAACAAGCGTCCCAAGGATTGCGGCTGCAAACCGCACCGCTATGGGATGCGCGCACAATGGAATAACATCTATCGCGATCCGGAAATCTCTGCCTTCCTCAATACCAAAGCCACTCCCGGCCATGCGCCCCTTGTCTTCAACGATGACGCCTCTTTTAAACTGCAGATGGACATGGTCGCACAGGAACAGGCTTTTGTCGCCGGTGAGTGCCGCGGGAATCTAACCCTCAAGCATGCGCTCAGCATCGAAGGCAATGTGGATGAATCGGCGGAACGGTTGCGCGCGAAGCCGAGATGGGCATGGGCATCAGCGGAGGGCATCATGGTCTGTACGGACCGGCGGGGGCGCACCACCTACAAGCAGATTAAGATGCCTATGGACCCCACGCCAAGCTCGCGCATACCGGAATTCGACATGGCCGCACAGACAGATGAGACGAAGGAGTTAAAGGTTGAATGGAACCAGGGGTCCCAGCATGGCGAAACGTTCATCAAATTCGAACTCATGCAAGAAACCGAACAGGCAAAGTAAGCATGGGGAGGTAGCCGTATGCGCGCGCGACATTCTCTTATCTTGATAGCCGCCGTCTTTTCCGGTTGCGCCGGGAACATCGTGGACTCCAACTTCAGCACCAGCAACACGATTTTTCTGCCGCCAAGCCAAGCCAACACCGTCTATTTGCAAAACCGTAACATGTCCGACAACCAGAAGGTGACGCTCATCGATCTCGAGACCAAGATCGCCGCGAAGGGCTACACAGTCATCAACGATCCCGAGACCGCGCAGTACTGGGTCCAAACCAATATCGTGTACTGCAATCAGGAACCGCCCGACATGCCGATGGAGGCGATGGTGTCCGGTGGCTTCGGGTCGAGCATCGTCGGGACGCTGGGGTCTGTATTGGGTGTCGCGGGGTCCATGCACCCGGTCGGCGCTGCGGGCCTGGGCATTCTGTCTGCGGCGCAGAGCGCGGTCGGGGGACTGGTCGGTTCGGTCGGCGGATTATTCGGAGGGGGCGGGTCTTCGTCGAAGCAAACCGATGAGCGAATTTATGCGTGCGTCGCCGACATCCAGATCACGGAGCGCATGAAGAACATGCCGGACAAGAAAGAGCCCGGACTCTATCAAACGCGCATGGCGGCCGGCGTGCATCAGAAAAAACTGGATCTGGCGGAAGCCACACCACTGCTGCAGGAGAGGCTCAGTACGGCCGTAGCCGGGCACTTTTAATTCCTCTCGCGTCCCATGGAGGTCTGTATGCGTCGCATCATCTTTCTCCTCCTTCTTGCAGGTGCGGGGCTTGCCGTCGGCTGTTCCGAGAATATGCGCAGCGGCATGCTTGTCAGCAGCAACTCGGTCTTTCTCATGCCGACGTCCGCCAAGACAGTGTACGTTCACAGCCGCAACACGTCCGAAAATCAGCAGGTGACGCTCAGCGACCTCGGCACGAAACTCGTCGCCAAAGGATACGAGCTCGTTAAGGATCCCCAAAGCGCACAGTTCCTGATTCAAACCAGGGTCGTCTACTGCAGCAAGGCCCAGTCAGGCATCACCCCTGAGACTGTCTTGGCGGGCGGGTTCGGATCGGGCATCGGCAGGGGGATGAGCGGCGGGATGCAGGACATGAGCGGCATGATGGCTGCGCTCTCCTCAGGCCAAATCCCCCCGAATTTCGCATCCATGCAAGGCGGTTCGTATAGTTCACGGGGAGCGCTTCCGACTGACGGCATCATTTACTTCTGCGCGGCCGACGTGCAGATCGCCGAACGCACCAAGGACAGGCCGGCGTCTTCGCCCAAAGACAGCAAACCCGCCGAACCGCAGGTGCACAAAATTCGTATGGTCGCGGGCGTTGAACAGAAGAAACTGGATGTGGCAGAAGCCACGCCGGTCCTGCAGGAGAAGCTCAGCACAGGGATCGCGGGATTATTTTAACGCGTTAGATTCGGGAATCTTTGCAGAGTTTCTTTGTTGCCACGGCGACAGCAACGTCCCTAAAGCCGCTTTGGCCTCGCCGCGCGCCTTCGCATAGAAGCTTCGGTACGTCTCGCGACCTTTCAGCACGTCCGCATAGCGCTCGATCATGCCAGGCAGTCGATCGATCATCCATAAAAACGGTTGCGGGAATGTGTAGAGATACCAGGCCATGCGAGCGGCGACCTGGAACTCGGGATAGATCTCGTGGGCAATGTCCGCCTCATAGGGTTGGAGATCTTCAGCTTCGCCGCGAAGATATTTCGCAGCCGCCCGGGCCGCCATCTTTCCGCTCAGGACGGCATAGTAGATGCCTTCGCCGAACAATGGGTCGACAAGATGCGCCGCGTCGCCGACGAGCATTGCGCGGCGCGTGACAAGCGGAGGCTCCGGCTGCCCGCCATACAGTGGAAGTGCATGACCCCGCCGGCACGGACTGGGGAGGCCGACGAGGGTCGGCTCACTCTCAAGGAACGCGTCATAGGCTTGCCTCGCCGTTTTACCCTTCCCTTGAAACTCCGCTGCGCCAACCGAGAGTCCGCGCGTTTTCGGAAACACCCAGGCATAGCCGTTCCTCACTGCTCCAAGGTCGAAAACAATCTCGCCCGCTTGCAAGCGCGGATAGTCCAACGCCGATATCTCGCCCTCAAAACCACTCATCATCCGACCGCGGTGACCTGGAAATAATGAGCGCGCCACGATGCCGCCCGCTCCATCCGCTCCAATCACTACCTTGCCCAGGTAGCGATGCTGTGTAGTGATGACCTCGACGGCATCGGCCTCCTCGCGCACATCCAGCACGCGCTCACCGTCATGCACGCGCACACCGGCTTCCTGCGCCTTCCGCGCAAGGTGGGCGTCGAAACGGTCGCGCATGACCATGTACGCGATCGGCTCGGACGAACGGAGGTGAAACGGGTGTGCGTGCGGGTGCTGGAATCGGACCGTATGGGTGGTGGCTTCGATGAGATCGCGGTAGCCCGGATCGAGCAGCGCGTCAATGCGGGCCGAGAGCCCACCGCCGCATACTTTGTAACGCGGGATTGGCTTCCACTCCAACGCGAGCACCGATAAACCCGCGCGGCCAAGATCCGCCGCCACAGTCGCTCCCGCCGGCCCCAATCCCACCACAATCACGTCGTACATTTACTCTCGCCTTCAGGATTTGCTGCGCCAGTGCCGGTCCTTTGCTCCCGGCATCCCGCACACTCGACAATTGTATACGCGAAGACGCGTTTTGAAGTGTGCTCGCTGACGGCCGTAGTCGGACCGGCCACTGCCACAGCGCTATCGGAACAATCCGATAAGTTTCATGCGGGTGGTGCCGCATGGGACCCAGGCGGAGCGGAGTGGCGTACAGCCGAGTCTGCGGGGCTGCGACGGCGAAACGCCGCGAGCACGTCTGGGTGATGCGGCAACAGGACCCGCGCACTTAATGTTTCTGAGTCAGCCGTTATTGCCCGATGTACCAGCCGATGCCGTTGCGCTCGAGGATGCTCGTCAGCACTGTCAGTGAGTTCGTATAGATCATCACGCCGACCAGCACGAGAAAGACGCCGCTCGCCACCGAGATGCCGTACATGTAGGCTTTGATCTTCTTGAAGTAGTTGATGAAGGAGTCCACCGCGAGCGCGGTGAGGAACAATGGAAGCCCGATGCCAAGCGAATAGCTGGCGAGCAACTTGACGCCGGTCAGCATCGAGTCGCTGGTGCTCGCGTACACCAGAATCGTTCCCAGGATGGGCCCGACGCACGGCGTCCAGCCGGCCGCGAATGCGACGCCGATTAGAACGGAACCGATATACCCCGCGGGACGGCTTTGGAGATGGATGCGTTTTTCAGCCATAAGGAACTTGAGCTTCAGCACGCCCATCACGTAGAGACCGAACACCACAATCAAGAGGCCGCCGAATTTGCGGATGAAGTCCTGATAGGTGACCAGCAATTGCCCGACGAGGCTCGCCGACGCGCCGAACGCGACGAAGACGAGGGAAAATCCCGTGATGAACAAGAGTGAGTTGACGATAATGACGCCGCGCACCCGCGCCCGATCGGTCTCGCTGGTCAGCTCTTCCAGGCTGAGACCGGTGATGTACGTGACGTATGAGGGGACCAACGGCAGCACGCAGGGCGAGACGAACGAGAGCAATCCGGCCGCGAACGCGATGAAAAGGGAAATGTCTGGCGCCTGAAACACTACTTCACCTGCAATAATTTACGCATGCCGCTTCGCGCTTCGGCATTGCCCCATTCACGAGAGCCGAAGATCTGGTGCGTGATCACACCGTCCCGCCCGACGAGGAATGTGATGGGCAATGTGCGCACGCCATAGAGATGGCCCACGGTCATCTCCGGATCATGGGCGATCGTGAAGCTCAAGCCCAGGGCATCGCGGTATGGGCGAGTGACCGCGGCGCCCTCCGGGTCCGACGAGACCGCGAGCACCGCAAATCCTTTCGGCCGAAACTCACGGTACAGCTTCTCCATTGCCGGCATTTCAATTTTACAGGGGCCGCACCACGTCGCCCAGAAATTCAAGAACACGACATGCCCCCGATAATCCGACAGCCGTATCTCCCGGCCGTCCAGCGTCTGCAACACAAAATCGGGTGCGAGATGTCCCACTCTCGGCGCCTCGGTCAGGACGCGCATCACCGATTCCTCCGATCCCTGCGCTTCTTCAGCCTGGGGAACAGGATTGCACGAGACTGCGGTGAGGAGGAAAAGAAACAGTGCGGCGATTCGAACAGACATTAGAAGGAGCCTAGTTCACGCTCACCGATTTGGGTTGCTTCTTGAGGAGCTGGACGATCTTGTCCAGGCTCTCACGGGCGGTCCAGTCGCGCGGGCCGATGATCTTCTCGCGCAGGACGCCGTCCTGATCGATGATGTAGGTTTCCGGCACGCCCATCAGCTTGTACCGCTTGTCGGTCTGCCCCCACGAGTCCGTCAGCACCGGGAACGTCAGCCGCATGCTTTCGATGAAGGAGGGAATGTCCTTTTTCGTCGTGACCCGATCCATGCTCACCGCGAGAATGACGAAGTCTTCGGTCTTGAAGTTCTCCCACATCATCTGCATCGAGGGCATCTCTTCTTTGCACGGCTTGCACCACGTGGCCCAGAAATTCAGGAACACCACCTTCCCGCGATAGTCCGAAAGCCGTTGACTCTTCCCGGCCATATCCGGCAAGGAAAAATCCGGGGCCGTCATGCCGACCGTCAATGGTTCGTACTTCGAGCTCTGCAGCCAGACCACGCCGAAGGACAACGCCAGGATCGCCAGGCCGCCGATGGTCACCACCAGCCGTCGGCGAATGCGGGACGGCCCCGCGAGCGGTGCGGCGTCAGGGCGTCGGACCTCGGCCGCTTTCGGATCAGGCATACGCGTGCAATCCGGAGAGCAGGAAGTTTACGCCCCAGAAACAGAAGACCACCATCAGCAATCCAAAGATCTGGTACACCGCCGCGCGATGTCCCTCCCATCCACGGTTCATTCGTGCGTGGATGTATGCGCCGTAGATCAGCCACACGATCAGCGCCCAGGTCTCCTTCGGGTCCCACGACCAGTAGCCGCCCCACGCGTAGTTCGCCCACATCGCCCCGAGAATCGTTCCGAAGGCCAGCAGCGGGAACCCCACCATGACGGCCTTGTACCCCAATTCGTCGATCTTCTCGAGGCTCGGGAACGTGGCATAGATCGAGTTCGGCGCCATCCCGCGCCGCTCCGCCCGCTCCTTCAACAGATACATGACGCCCAGGCCGCCCGCCATCGCGAAAGCCGCATAGCTGGTCAGCGTGATCGAGACATGGATGTAGATCCAGTAGCTGTTCAAGGCCGGCACCAGCGGCTCCGCAGTCTGGTACCGATACGGCAACAGAGACGCGGCGCCCATCGCAATGAACCCGATGGACACGACAAAGGCCCCGATCGCCTTGATCTTGTACTTGAGCTCGAGCAGCAGATATCCGGCGATCGTCGCAAATGAGACATAGGCCATCGCTTCGAACTGGTTCGACCACGGCGCGAAGGTCCCGGAGAGCTGCATGCGCTCATACGCGCGCGTGCCGAGCGCCATGCCATTGACGATGAGGCCGAAGAACGTCACCCACGTGGCGAGGAGCCCCAGGGTCTCCGCCCAGCTCCCCTCGTCGGTCGTCTCAGCGGGATGGCCCGCAACGGCTGGTTGCAAGAGCGACCGCGATGCCGCGAGATAGCCAAAGTACAGGACGACGGCCGCGAGATAGAGCCAGAACGTCACGTCGAACAGGAACAATGAACGAAACATAATTCCCCCTCTCAAACAGTCGGCGCCGCCGCTTTGACGCGCTCGGTCACCCGCTCAAACTCACGATCGAAATCAATCTGCCCTTTATACGCCGTGCCCCCCATGTAGACTGTCACGCCTGTCGCGTTCGGCACCACCTTGGCCCAGACACGCCGGTGGTAGATCATCGCCGACAGCATCACACCGACGACCAGCATCGTCGAGCCGATCCAGACGAACATCACACCGGGGTCCTTCGTGATCTGGAGTCCGGTGAACTTTTTGGTCAAATAGCCGGTCAGCTCGAACTTGTACTTGGAGCCCTGGATCTCAAAGAGATCGGGATAATTATAGAAGATCCACGGCGCCGGCAGCGCCTGGTTGCTCTCGGTGATCGCCAGCTTGATGGCCGGGTTCTCATGCTCCACCGTCTTGGAATAGACGCGGCGGTCCTTGGAGTCAAAGCCGAAGTCCGCGACAAAGTCGGTCAACTGCAGCTTCAGGCCAAGGTCCTTCAGCGTCGCCTCCTTCTGCCAATCCAGGATCGCTTCGCCGACCACCTTGTCGGTCGCCTTGTCCTTCACCACGATCCGAGCCTTTTCCACCCGATCCCAGGAGTCGCCATAGCTCGATTGATAGAACCAGATGCCCTTGTAGACCAGTGGATCATTCACAGTGATCGTCTTTGTCACCGACGGTTGGCCCTGATCTATCACGGTCAGCGTACTGTTGTACGACTTCACCGCCCCATTCTCATAATAATCAATCCAGAACTTGTCCACGTGCAGGTCAAAGTTTCCTTGCGGGATGTGATAGGTCTGGCCTTCCAGGCACACGCCGAAGTCGCGGAACCCGATCACGTTCCCCAACAGCCCGCCGACAATGATCACGGTCACGCTCAGATGCGCGATGTGCGCCGCCACCCATCCCATGATGCCTTTCGTCGCATAGACTGTCGTGTCCTGCTCGCCCTTGTTGAACAAGACATGATAGCCGCGGTCCGCAAAGCCCATGGCCAGCGTCTCCGTCACTTTCTGCCGGTCGGCGCCCAACGTCAGCACCGTTGAACGCTTCAGGTTTTGGATGAAGGGCACGGTGACATGGACCTTGTCCTGCCGGATGGAGCGCCAGATCGCTGGAAAGCGCTGATGAAAACACGTGAGCGAATTGATGCACAATAGCACCAGGACGGAGCTAAACCACCACTGGTGATAGATGTCCGTGATCCCCAGCTTGGTCAACCACCAGTAGGCGGTCTCCCCGTACTCCTTGATATAGACCTGGGGCTGCTCGCCTTGCTGGATGACAGTGCCGACCGTCGAGAGGATGGCCAGGGTGATCATGAGCAGGATGGCGAGCTTCAGGGAGGCAAAGAATCCTACGAAGGCGTCTCCGAATTCTTTGAACGAAAATGCCTTGGCAACATCGGTGGTTCCGTTCATCAATGCTCCGTTAGTACGGGAGAAGAAATACGGGATCATTCTACAAGCTGGACCGCGGAGCGGTCAAGGGAATCACCGACGCATTCGGACCATTCAAACAATGAAATTCCCCTTGACAACCAGGGACTTCCCCCGATAACCTGAGGCCGCTTCAGCTAACTCCAATAGGACTTTACCCGAGCGATATAGAGGACCAACGAATGAGCCACAACAACTTCCTGTTCACGTCCGAATCCGTCACCGAAGGCCACCCCGACAAGATCGCCGACCAGATCTCCGACGGCATCCTGGACGCCCTTCTCGCCAAGGATAAGCGGTCGCGGGTCGCGTGCGAGACGATTCTGACCACCGGCATTGCGTTCGTCGCCGGGGAAATCTCCACCAAAGCCTACGTCGAGATCCCGGACATCATTCGGGAGACGATCAAGGCCGTCGGCTATTGCGACGCCACCTGGGGATTCGATTACCGGACATGCTCCGTCCTGACGGCCATCCACCAGCAATCACCGGACATCGCGATGGGCGTGGATTCGGGCGGCGCGGGCGATCAGGGGCTCATGTTCGGGTATGCCAGCAACGAAACGCCGGAACTGATGCCGATGCCGATCGTGCTGGCGCACAAGCTCACGCGGCGGCTCGCCGAAGTCCGCAAGAAGAACATTCTCCCGTGGGTGCGGCCGGACGGCAAGTCGCAGGTCACCGTGGAATACCGGAACGGCAAACCCGTGCGCATCGATACCATCGTCGTCTCCACCCAACACGATGAGAACATCACCACCAAGAAGATCGAGCAGGATGTCATGGAGAAGGTGATCAAGCCGGTCATGCCGGCGAAGATCTACGATGCGATGAGCGTCAAGCACTACATCAATCCGACCGGCCGGTTCGTGACCGGCGGACCGATGGGCGATACGGGCCTCACCGGCCGCAAGATCATCGTGGACACCTACGGCGGCGTCGGCAGCCACGGCGGCGGCGCCTTTTCCGGCAAGGATCCGAGCAAGGTGGACCGCTCCGCCTCGTACATGGCTCGCTACATCGCGAAGAACATCGTCGCGGCGGGGCTCGCCGACAAGTGCGAGATCCAGTTGGCCTACGCCATCGGTATCCCCGAACCGGTGTCCATCCTCATCCATACCAAGGATACAGAAAAGGTGTCCATTGAGCTCATCGACAAGCTCGTCCGCAAGCATTTCCCGATGACCCCGCGCGGCATCATCGATCATCTCAAGCTGCTCCGGCCGATCTACAAACAGACCGCCTCCTATGGGCACTTCGGTCGGACCGAGCCCGGATTCACGTGGGAGAAGACCGACAAGGCGAAGATCCTCAAGAAAGAAGCCGGCAAGTAACCCTTATCACAGCCTGCCATGCAGGGGGACAGGTTTTCGGATCTGTCCCCTTTTCCTGAACTCACGGAACTGAGATCGAGGAGGATATGTGGACTACGATGTGAAAGACATCAAGCTGGCGGAGCAGGGCAAGTTGAAGATCGAATGGGCCGAGGCCTCCATGCCCGTGCTGCGGCTGATCAAAAAACGGTTCAAGCGCGAGCAGCCGTTCAAAGGTCTGCGGGCGACCGCCTGTCTGCACGTGACCACCGAGACGGCGAATCTCATGAAAACGCTGCAGGCCGGAGGGGCGGACGTGCGGCTCTGCGCCTCGAACCCGCTCAGCACCCAGGACGACGTGGCCGCCTCGCTGGTCGCACATGATGGCATCGCCGTCTTTGCGATCAAGGGCGAGGACAACCAGACCTACTACCGCCACATTCAGTCGGCCATCGAGCACCGGCCGCAGATCACGATGGACGACGGCGCGGATGTCGTCTCGATCCTGCACAGCAAACGCAAAGACCTGCTCAAGTATGTGATCGGCGGGACCGAGGAAACGACGACGGGCGTCATCCGACTGCGGAGCATGGCGGACCGGAAGGTCCTCAAGTTCCCCGTCATCTCGGTCAACGATGCGGAGACCAAGCACCTGTTCGATAACCGCTACGGCACGGGCCAATCCACGATGGACGGGATCATCCGCGGGACGAATCGCCTGGTCTGCGGTTCCACGGTCGTCGTCGCGGGCTACGGCTGGTGCGGGCGCGGCATCGCCATGCGGGCCAAGGGTCTGGGGGCGGATGTCATCGTCACGGAAATCGATTCGGTCAAGGGGCTGGAGGCTGTGATGGACGGCTTTCGGGTCATGCCGATGGAGCAGGCCGCCAAGATCGGCGACTTCTTCGTCACCGTCACCGGCAACCTGAAGGTGATCCGCGGCGAGCATTTCGCGTCGATGAAAGACGGCGCCATCGTCTGCAACTCCGGCCATTTCAACGTGGAGTTGGACATCCCGGCGCTGGAGAAGCTCAGCCGCAAGCGGCGCATGATTCGGACCGGCGTGGAGGAGTTCACGCTGAAGAGCGGCAAGCGAGTCGCCCTGCTCGGCGAAGGGCGGCTGGTGAACCTGGCCCTGGCCGAGGGTCATCCCTCCAGCGTGATGGACATGAGTTTTGCGAATCAGGCGCTCGGGGCCGAGTACATCGTCAAGAACCATAAGATGCTGGAGAAGAAAGTGTACCCGGTGCCGCCGGTCATCGACAAAGAGATCGCGCGCCTCAAGCTGATCGGCATGGGCATGACGATCGACAAGCTGACCAAGGAGCAGGAGAAATATCTGGCCTCGTGGGAGATGGGAACTTAGAGCCGGCACGAAGAGGCGGTACGTTGGCAAAATCGTCTCCCGTACAGATGCTTCGACGCTGATACCGCTAACACTGTCTTGCCGTTGGTCGGGCTCACCTGGAGAATCCTCAGAAGGGTTCCGGCGACGCGACGCGTTTCTAACGTCTTGTTTTCACACCGCGTACGGGAGCCGTCTTTCAGTAGATATAACGGCACTCCTGTCGCGGCTGCGCGTTCGACAACCGCGACAGGCAAGATGAGTAAGGTCAGGCAGCTTTCCGGATCTCTTGAGGAGACTCTTCAGGAGATATACGCTTCTCCTCAGGCTCTTCCCGGACGGTGGCGTAGACCGCCACGATCCACATGAAGAACATCAACGTCAATAGCGCAATGACCTGATTCACGGTCGGCACCTCCTTTCTGCCGTTACCGGGCCGGCGCGTGCGGAATCGTATTTGCCGTCTGGTCGCGGTACGGATAGCCGGGATGCGCCGGATGGCGGGGATCATTGGTTTGCTGTATCCCCAGACGGCTGTTGTCTTCGGCGGACTTTAGCTCGTTCGGGTATCCGCCGAGGAATTCCTTGTTCGCCGCCTCTGTGGCTTCCCTCTCAGCAGACTGGCCGTAGAGTTCTCCGCCTTTTCCACCATACGGGTAGCCTTCATGGGCAGGCGGAGCCGCAAGAGCGAGACTTGAGGCCAAGAACGATGCAACAGCTCCAATGGCAAGGACTGACATTTTCACGGTGCGCCTCCTTGGTGAATGTTCCTAAACCTAGGATAGCGCCGATAAATTAGAGGAAGATTAGCCGCAGATTAAATTCGGAAGGAACTAACGGGATGAAGTAGGAACCGAGAAAGTCTTTCAGGAAGGCAGGATCGTCTGGTGTGATGTCGTTTGCCTATAGTAGTGACGCGCATCATCCTCTTTGGCGAACTCCCGGCACCATTGCAAGTGTCCTTCATTGAGCTGGAAGACATACCACTTCCCATTGCACTTCTCGACATGAAGACCATGACGCTTGGTGTGAATCACCTCTCCGATGGTTTCTGAAACCTGCCAGATGTGAGGCCGCTTGCCACCGATGGCAAGCTTGTCCTTGGTCGTCAGAATCTCCGCAAGATCCTCCGCATGAAACATTTCGACCATGCCAAATCCGAGGCTGTTCCCATCGAGGCCGCAAACAATCTTCGCTGAGGCCACTGGCCCGAACTGTTCAAACAGGTCTCGAAGGTGCTTGTCGGTGACTTCAGGTGGGAGGCCGTTGACGTGCAGCCTGCTCATACGAAATCCCTCTCAGTGAGGGAAAGATAGCATGGGCCCCGCTATACGTAATGTCAATGAAATATTTTGCCTACCTTGGTAGCCAGTAGATATACGGCACGTTTGGGGACTCCTGTCGCGGCTGTTGCCAAACGCCCGCGACAGTGAGCAGGTCACGCGGCTTTCCGGATCTCTTCAGAAATCATAGGCTTCTGGGTTCTTCCCGGACGGTGGCATAGACAGTCACAACCCACTGAAGAGCATCAGGCTCAGTAGCGCAATGACCAGGAGAGGGAGCGCGCTTAATTCACCGATTCTTCGATCCGGAGGAGGTCGCCGTAGAGCCGATCTTCGATGCAGAGGATTTCTTGCACTTCCATGGGGTGAGACATCTCGACGATGGCGGTGCCGATGGGCGTCCCGTGAATATCGCGCGCAAGCTCAAGCTGCAGTGATTTCACCGTCCCATAGAACGAGAACAGTCGCCAAAGGAGATCTTCCGCAATGTCCTTTCTCACCCAATTCACATAGAGCTTCACGCCAAGGCAGTTCTTGCGCCGTTATTTCCTCGAACGAACTACGTATTCAACACGTGGGGTCATACCGGGGCCTCCAGGCTAGCGCGCCACGACCGTGGATTTCATGAGGCTGTCGGCTTACGGCGGCGAAAAGCCCTGGTAGCCCCGATGGCGTTCGGTCAATTCAAGAACCGAGAAGGGCTGGCCGTCCACGATTTCCGGCGCCGTGAAGATCTGCCGGAGCTCCCCGCCTCGGGCGCCGACAACCTCACCGGCAAAGGTGACGCCCCGGGCTTTCAGTTGGCGGATGGCTTGCTCGATGTCTTCAACGCGGACCGCGATATGGTGAAACACATCGTGGCCGAACTTTTTGACCCACCCGGGAATGATGCTCGTCTTGCCACGATCGTCACGATAGGCCTGATCCACAAACAACGCCGGATAGCCCGTGGTGCGATAGACCTTGGCAAACCAATCCTCATAGTTCAGCGTTTCCGAAAACCCATACCCCAAGCGGACGAATTCATCGGCGCGCTGATCGATGTCCAATGTGCGGATCGTCAGATGATCCACCACGGGTCGGAAGCCGACCCCCGCCTCGTCGAGCGCATCACGCAAGACTCTCGCCGCCCGGTTTTTCGCCAGGTAGTCCGTGAGCATTCCCTCGATAACGGCATCCAATTCCGCCCCGCGTACCATGCCCGCTCCTTTCTCGTCCGGCCTACACGTCAAACGTGATGCCCTGGGCCAGGGGAAGATCGGTGCCCCAATTGATCGTGTTCGTCTGCCGCCGCATATACGCCTTCCAGGCATCCGATCCCGCCTCCCGGCCGCCGCCCGTCGTCTTCTCGCCTCCGAACGCGCCGCCGATCTCCGCCCCGGACGTTCCGATGTTGACGTTCGCAATCCCACAATCGCTCCCCGCCGCCGACAGAAACCGCTCGCTGCGGCGAAGGTCGTTGGTGAAGATGGCCGAGGACAGGCCTTGCGGAACGTCGTTCTGCATGGCGATGGCCTCCTCGATCGTCCGAAACGTCATGACATAGAGAATGGGCGCGAACGTCTCCCGTTGCACGACATTCCACCGGTTCTGCGCCCGTACGATCGTCGGCTCCACAAAATAGCCCGGTCCCGGGAGCACCCGGCCGCCGCAAAGAATCTCGCCGCCTTCTTTTTTGACCTCTCCCAGTGCCGAGCGATAGGCTTCCACGGCCGCGTGATCGATCAGCGGCCCCATCAGCACCTTGGTGTCGAGAGGATTGCCGATCTTCACCTGTGTGTACGCGGCGATCAACTTGTTCACCGCCTCGGTTGCCCGCGACTCATGGATGAACACGCGCCGCGTCGTGGTGCACCGCTGTCCCGCGGTCCCCACCGCCCCGAAGACAATCGCGCGCACGGCCAAGTCGAGGTCCGCGCTTTCATCCACGATGATGGCGTTGTTGCCGCTGAGCTCGAGGAGCGTGCGCCCCAACCGCTGCGCGACGACCTCCGCGACGTGGCGCCCCACCGGCACGGACCCGGTGAAGGAGATGAGCGGCAATCGCTGATCGCGCACCATTGTTTCGGCGAGTTTCGCCGTGTTGGTGATGAAGAGCGAGAAGATGCCGGCATACCCGTGCCGCTTCATCACGGCATTGCAGATGTGCTGCACGGCGACGGCGCACAGCGACGCCTTGGGCGACGGCTTCCACACGACGGGGTCACCGGCGATGGCGGCGACGAACGCGTTCCAGGCCCAGACGGCCACCGGAAAATTAAACGCCGTGATCACCCCGATCGGGCCGAGCGGATGCCATTGTTCATACATCCGATGATGCGGCCGCTCCGAATGCATGGTCTGACCATACAGCATCCGGGACTGGCCCACGGCAAAATCGGCCATGTCGATCATTTCCTGCACCTCGCCGTCACCCTCGGCCTTGATCTTGCCGACTTCCATCGCGACGAGGGTCCCCAGGACGTCTTTCTTTTCCCGCAACGCCTCTCCGACCAAGCGGACCAGTTCGCCGCGCTTCGGAGCCGGCACCATGCGCCATTGCTGAAAGGCGTTGGTCGTCTCTTGCACCAACCGTTCATAATCCGCCGCCGAACAGAGGTTCACGCTGGCCATGACTTCGCCGGTCGCGGGGTTGATGGAATCGAGCACGCCGGCATCGCTCGGACGGCTCCACCAATCGGAGCCGGAGCTGCCCCCCGCATTCACCGCCTCGATGCCTAATTCCTTGAGGACGTTCATACTTCCATCCTACCGGAAGCACGCTCCAAACCGGTTGCCGATCACATTGGCCAACGGAAAGGTCTCCTGTGTGACGAACCCCTGGTACGCCGCGGGCTTGTTCAGCACCAGATCTACGACGCTGCAGAGCGCGGACGCGGTCGTGACCTGGATCGCCGACCACAGCCGACCGTGAATCTTCTGGGGGTAGATCTTTTTGACATACGTGTCTTCAAACAGCTCTCCCTGCCGAGTCCCCGTCACCGACGCATAGATCAACACGACGTCCTGCAGGGTCTGTGGAACGGCCGACTCCAAAATCCGCTTCAAGGTCTCGCGGTCTTCGTTCAGTTTCAGATCTTTCATGAGCAACTGGATTTTTTCGCAATGTCCGGGATACCGGAGCGTCTTGTAGTTCATCGTCCGCACGCGGCCGGCGTAGGTCTCCGCCAATGTGCCCAATCCCCCCGAGGTATTGAAGGCTTCGTACAGCAGGCCATCCAGCTCGATGGTCTCATATCCCTCCAGGGGTTGCAGAGTCGCTACGCGTCCCCCTTCAATCCCATAGCACGGATTTCCATATTCATTGATCAAGCCGTCGGTGGACCAGGTCAGCGAATATTTCAACGCGTTGCTGGGATTGACCGGCAGGGCGCCGACCCGCATCTTGACGGTATCGAGCGTCTCGAAATGGGTCATCAACTCGTGGGTCACGATGCTGATGAATCCCGGCGCAAGGCCGCATTGCGGCAGAAACGCCCGGTCCGCTCCGCTGCTGAGGGACTTGATTTGCGCGGTCACCTCGATGTCTTCGGTGAGGTCGAAATACTGCAGGTGATGCGATCGCGCGAGTTGCGCGACCGTGGCATTACAGAAGTACGGGAGGTTGGAGATAACCGCGTCGAACTGATGGCCCAGGAGATATTCCTCGAGCATCGTGGGACGCCGCACGTCCAGCGCGCAGGGCGTCACATTGGCCAGCGCCAGGTCTTCGACCAACCGCTTCGGCGCATCCAGTGTGACGTCGCCAAGGTGCACGCGATAGGCGCCGCTGTCCGCCAGAAGACAGGCAACCAGCGATCCGATCTTGCCCGCGCCGAGGACCAAGGCCTGATGCATCGGCAACCTCTCGATCCATTATATACCTATGCTTTGCTTCTGGTGCTGCGCACGATAGAAACATTGCAGGGGAACTTAAGAGGTATGACTAGAACTACGGACTCGATAAATCGCTGATGGTAATCCTGCCGTCGATAAAGGCACTGGGCCGGCTGGACTGCAAGTCTCCAACAGATGCCGCGTAAAATGATGGTGTCACCAACTTCACGCCATAGAAATCCAATTTCACCGAAAACCCCTGGTTCAGCAGCGACTCAACCAACGCATTCACCCGTTGGCCATCATAGGAGGTGCTGCACACCGGGCCGACCAAGATGAGGACCGAGAGATGAACGGTGTCTAAATTCGGCACGGCCTTCCTGCCCCAAACATCTGTCTAAATGTAGTCGTGAACCCCGCGGCAATACCTATTGATGGGTACATTCAGGGTACCGAAGACCGGCATGTCGTGCGATAAGGCAGCGTATGAATCCTAGAAGCATTAGGTACTCTCACTCACGTAGGGTAGAAGACAAGCCAAGCGTGCGTGGCGTTCACTAGTGTTTTTGGCGTGGAACAAACACAGCCTACGAAAGGACGGAAGATTCGAAAGTTAGCCTTCTGTAAAGTCCTGGCCATCGACAACCGGGAGGATCCCATATGAAGAAGCACATCGGTCTTTTTGCGCTTGCCGCGATACTGAGCTGGGGGGCCGCTGCCTATGCCTTAGACCCAACGATCAGCGCCAGTCCGGCCCCGTCCGGGCAGATCACGGGACAGCTGGACAGGATTCAAGGGGACATTTACACCGTGAAAGATCCGGCTGGAAGAGAAGTGACGTTCCGCGTGGACAAAGACACCAAGTGGGAAGGATCGCCGAAAGTGGGCGATCAGGTGGAGGCATCGATCGCGCCCGACGGCAGTGCGGACTATGTACGGAAAATCTCGGGAGCCAAGAACCGAGGGTCCTCCGGGTCGGAGTCGAGTCCTCCATTCGGTCGCTAGGCCTTGACAAAACCAAGGGGACCGGCCGCCGATGGAGGTCCCCTTTTTGTGCGATGAGTCTTACGGTGCGGAACGGAGCGGTTGACCGGTTGCCACCTGGTAAGCGTCGGCTAGTGCCCTGACCTCTGTGATTTTCATGTCGTAGCCCATCCCCTTTAACGCAAGGTCCATGGTCCGCTGCCCGGCGGGAACGATGAGTTCCTGATATTTCATCTGACGGCAGCCATTGATTTTATCCTCGAGGCCGCCGACGGGTCCGACCTCAAAATTCAAGTTGATCGTGCCGGAAAAACAGACGTCGGGCCGGATCGAATCCCCCAAGATCGCCGATGCCACCGCGATGGCCCACCCCAGTCCAGCGCTGGGCCCGTCAATCGCAACACCGCTTTGGAGTATGGTGGTTTTCAATTCAAGGTGGGCTCTGAGGTGACGGACATCGTAGCGGACGGCGTGTGCCGCCGCATAGACGGCGGTCTCAAAGGTCTCCACGCTCGTGGCCTTGAAATGCTGGTCGGCGATGATCTTCGGCCCCACAGCTTCCGGAACGTGATGCACCTCGATATCCACCAACACGATGTCGCCTTTCTTGGCCAGGTAGAAACCCATTTGCTTCATCGAGCCCGTCGTGTCGTTGGTAAGAATCACCGGCACTTGCCGCGTGATATCGGGGAAAAATTTTGAGGACGCCGCCGGCGTCTCGATGGGCGCTTTGGGAGGGCGCCGCACGTCCTGCGACACCGAGGCTAATTTCGATTCCAACTCTTTGTCTTTTACCTGTTGGCTGAGCATCTCTGTCTTGTTCGGCGGCGGAGCATCAGACTCTGGTGGGTCAGGCGGAAGGGCTTCCTGCTGGATAGGGTCAACTGGGCTGCCGAGAGATGCCGACCGCTCAGCCGGAGGTGCCACAACGGGCGGTGAGGCTCCCATCCCAGATAGGCGACACACAGGATGATCACGAGCACCCCCGACAGCGCGATGGTGCGGGCGTGGGAAGAGGAGGGCGCAGGCTCCGGGTGATAGATCTGCCACGCCTTCGCATTCTCCAGGATGGCTCCGCAAGAAGGGCAGGCGTCCACGCCCGCCTTCACCTCGCGTCGGCACAAGGCGCATGTCCTCGTTGTTGCCAACCTAATGTGACTCCGGTGAGCCA
The DNA here is from genome assembly GCA_005877815.1 of Nitrospirota bacterium. Taxonomy (GTDB): domain Bacteria; phylum Nitrospirota; class Nitrospiria; order Nitrospirales; family NS-4; genus NS-4. The sequence goes on along the minus strand of VBOG01000035.1, from coordinate 13,594 downwards.
ATGGGCACGTCCGCCAAAGCCTATGATAAAACCTTAAAAAAATCTATCGTAACGTGGCGGGGGAAGGTCCGTACGATGACCGCAAGGGCTTCGAGCGGCGCTATGCTCCCGTCGCCGGTGCGGAATCCCGCTATTGCGAATATTTCACCCTTTCGAACAGAAAGAAAAGATGTTTCGCGGCGTAGGTTTTGAGAAGAAGCTTGACGATGGTCCTAAATTCCAGCAGCGCCGGATATCGCTTCCACATCCGGAGAAGATAGGCGCGGGCTTCGCGGTTCAGTTGGTAGGCGAGCAACTGCCGCTCAATGAGATGCGCCAACTGCCCCGTGGATTTCTCTCTCACCGCCTCAAGGATCCTGGTGTGCGCCGGTAATACTGCCTGCGCGTGAGTGATCATGGCGAGTTTCGTCCGGAACACCTCTTCCAGGCCGATCTGGTTCGGCACCAAACGTCCGTTGAGCATGGTTGTAAACTTGCCGGTGTCATTGGTCGGGTGAATGCGGTATTGCACCAACGGCACAGCCAACACCATGACATCGTAGAGGAACGAGAGACGCATCCAATAGTCATAATCGGACGCATAGTCAAGAGACTCGTTAAAACCGCCGATTCGTTCGATGCAGTCTCGCCGGATCACCACAGAGGACATGGCCACATGGCACCCGAACAGGAGGCTGTGTTCCAAAAAGTCGTGTCCGCGCTCCACGGCGTCGCGGGTCGCCGCCTGAATAAAATTCGGATGGCACGGCACAGGGCGAAGGCTCGCATCGACCAGTTCATATCCCGAATAGACGAATCCCACATTGGGATGCTCGTTGAGCGCTTGTACCTTCAGTAAAAGATTTTCTGCCAGCATGACATCGTCATCGTTCACCACCGTGATGTAACGCCCTCTGGACATGGCCATGCACCGGTTGAAGTTGCTGACGGCCCCCATATTGCGCTCGTGCTTGACATACCGGATGCGCTCGTCGCGATAGCTACGCACCAAGGCCTCTGTCCCATCCGATGAGGCATTGTCGGACACGATCAACTCAAAGTCGCCGAACGTCTGCGCCAGCACGCTGTCCATCGCATTTTTGAGCATCGCCGCACGGTTATAGGTGGGGATACACACACTCACGATGGGCTCGAGTATCCCCCTTGCGCTCACATCCTGACCATGCGCCTTGGGAACCTGAGCCTGGAAGATCACGTTCATGACGCCTCTGGCGTAGGCATAAAGCCTGCCACTGGCAGGGTTCTCAACTCTTTCTGTTTTACAAGGTCTTGTCGCCGCGATCGGGCACTATGAGGGTGGAAGTGGTAAAGAAGTCGACACTGGGAAGCTCGCCTGGAAAATGATATCTAGGCTGAATAGCCTGGGGTGTAGAGCCGAGGTGGGCTGAAACCCCACGCCAGGCCGAGGTCTGGAGACTGATACCCGGCCTAAATCCTACGGAAAACCCAACTGGGAAAAGCTCCTGTTTAGACTTCAGACACCATGTTACTTCGCCCCAGGAGCAAAGTTTTTCCCCTCGAACGCCAGCGTCGTGCCGGGATCCATATAGGCATAGCCGACGCCCCTCTTGGTCAATTCCTCGCTGAAACTTTTTGGCTCCTGGGTCAACACCGGAAAAGTGCCGTAATGATGGGGAACCGCATACTTTGCCTTGACGGTCGCCGCCGCGCGCGCCGCCATCGAGGGCTCCATGCCGAAATGCCCCCCGATATTGACCAGCGCCACGTCCGGCGCGTACTGTTCCCCAATCATCTCCATGTCCCGGAAATAGGCGGTGTCCCCCGTATGATAGATGGTGGGCCCATTCCGGATGATGACCACAAAGCCCGCGGGACTGCCGCCGAACGCCACCTCGGGCTCCGACTCTTTCGCGTTCGGATTCGCCATGCCGCTTGAATGGATGGCCGGCGTCATGGCCACGACGACTTCGCCGTTGGCGATCGTAATTTCTCCGCCGATGTTCATCAAGGTGTCGAACCCCATCTGGGACTTTGGATAGCCCTGCAGCTTGCTCAGGTTGGTGCCGAGCTCGAAGTTCGTCACCAGCCTCGCGCCGGTCTTCTTCGCGATCGCGACGGCATCGCCGACATGATCAAAATGGCCATGCGTGATCAGGATGTAATCGACCTTTTTCAGATCGGCCAGCGGGTCCTTCTTGTTTTTGACCTTCGGGTTCACCGGATTCGTGAGCCAGGGATCGATCAGCAGCACGGCGCCGTTAGGCGTCACGATCTGAAACGCCGCATGCCCATGCCACGTCAGCGTGGTCTCCGCCCCTGCGCCGGCGGCCATCAACAGCAGTCCCATGGCGAGAAGGAGCGCTCGTCCCCATACGTTCATGATGGCCTCCGTGTCTGACTACGCTATGCGCGTGCTACTTTAGAATCCTCAGGTGACACGCGAGAGGAATGGATGGTTGATGACCATTCTGCGATGATGGGCGAGGCTAAGAGATGGCGCAACCGAGAGGGTTGCAGAGAAGGCCAAAGCCGAAAGGCGGAAAGCCGGAACTGGAAACTTCCCGATTTCGACACCATCCCTTAGCCGCTATTTTTTTGTGTGAGGATCATCACACCCCGCCACGTGGACTGAGCGCCTCCTGCACGGTCTTGCCAATCTCGGCAGGGTTCTTCACGACACGAACCCCGGCGGCTTCCAGTATGGCCATTTTTTCGGACGCGGTGCCCTTCCCTCCCGTGATGATGGCCCCTGCATGGCCCATCCGTCGGCCGGGCGGCGCGGTGATGCCGGCGATGAAGCCGATGACGGGCTTTCGGACATGCTCCTTGATGAAGGCCGCCGCGCGATCTTCGGCATCGCCGCCGATCTCGCCGATCATGACCACCGCTTCCGGTTCCGGATCTTTCTCGAACATTCCGAGCAGATCAATGTATCCCGTGCCGATGATCGGATCGCCGCCGATGCCGATGCACGTTGTTTCGCCCAGTCCCAGGTTCGTCAGTTGATTGACCGCTTCATAGGTCAGCGTGCCGCTCCGCGAGATCACACCGATACGGCCCTTCTTGTGGATGAAGCCGGGCATGATCCCGATCTTGCACTCATCCGCCGTGATGATCCCCGGACAGTTGGGACCGATCAGTCGCACGTCCCGCCCCGCCAGCGCGCGCTTGACCTTCACCATGTCATTGACGGGAATGCCCTCCGTGATGCAGATCACTAATCGGATGCCGGCATCGGCGGCTTCGAGGATCGCATCGGCGGCAAACGGCGGCGGCACGAAGATCAGCGAGGTATCGCACGACGTCTTCTTCACGGCGTCGTGCACCGTATTAAAGACCGGAATGCCCTCCACGTCCTGCCCCGCTTTACCCGGCGTCACCCCGGCGACAACCTGCGTGCCATAGGCCTTGCATTGCGTCGCGTGAAACGAACCTTCCTTGCCGGTAATGCCCTGCACCACCACCCGCGTCGATTTATCAACAAGTATGCTCATGATGATCCTTTTTGCGTCTTTGCGACGGACTTGATCGCCGTCCAGTCCATCTCCGTCCCACCCACCACCAGCAAGAATTCACCTTCGAACGCGCCCACCTCGTCAATGTCCTCGCGAACCTTTTTGGCAAGCTCCATGGCGTGCCCGACGAAGCCTTCATCTGGCACGTAGGTGACGAGGACCTTGAGACGGCAAGGGTCCTTGCACATCGTCCCGATCTCTTTCGAAACGCGCCGACCGTCGTTTTCATTGACGACCAGGATTTCCTCTGCGTCCTGTTTCCACCGATGCTCGACCCGGTCCTTGCTTTGGGGAACGACCGAGAAACGCAGGTCGGCCGCCATGACATGCAGGAACGCGTCCATGGCCTTCGCCCAATCGGCGACGTGCCAATGTTTTTTGTCCAGTTGGTCGAGCGTGTGCCCGTCGAATGACTTCTGAAAGTAATATCGCTGATAGAATTCCTTGAACCACTCTTCGGCGGTCATCTATCCGCAGAATCCTGTGACAGCAACGAGGCACCGGCCGGAACACACCTCACGCGGCAGCCTCGGCCTTTTTGCGTTTCTTACCGGTCACCGCCACGATTTTCTGCGCCGCTTCCCAAAGATCGGTGGCCACTTCCACTTTCAGGCCGGATTCCTGCAGCAACTTCCGTCCTTCCTCCGCATTCGTGCCCTGCAGACGGACCACGACCGGCAGCTTGATCGCCACTTCCTTGGCCGCATCGATGACGCCATGGGCGATCCGCTCGCACCGGACAATCCCACCGAAGATATTGATGAAGATGCCCTTCACGTTACGGTCTTTTAACAGAATGCGAAAACCGGCCGCCACCGTTTCCTTCGTGGCGCCCCCACCGACATCCAAAAAGTTTGCGGGCTCACTGCCGGCCAATTTGATCACGTCCATCGTCGCCATGGCAAGACCCGCCCCGTTCACCATGCATCCGATGTTGCCGTCCAGTTTGACGTAGTTCAGGTTGTTCTTCGCCGCCTCGATCTCCAACGGCTCTTCTTCATTCAGATCGCGGAACGCCTGGACGTCGGCATGCTTGAACAACGCGTTGTCGTCGAAGGACACTTTGCCGTCCAGGGCGATCAACCGCTTGTCGGTCGTGATGACGAGCGGATTGATCTCGACCAAGGAGGCATTTTTCTCCATGAACAGCCGGTAGAGGTTGCCCAGCAGGGCAATGAACGGATTGACGATGGACGGCTCCAATGCCGGCAGGCCGAGGCTGAACGCAAGGTTCCGGCCGTTGTGGCCCTGGAACCCCACCGCGGGGTCAATCGCCTCCTGCAAGACCTTTTCCGGCGTATGGGCCGCGACCTCCTCGATCTCCATGCCGCCTTCGGTACTGGCAATAAACACCGGTCGCCCCGAATCGCGGTCCACGAGAAGGCTCAGGTACAGTTCCTTGGCGATCCCCGCGCCCTCTTCGATCAGCACGCGCCGCACCTTTCGTCCCTTGGGCCCCGTCTGGTGCGTGACCAGTTTCTTGCCGAGCATCTCCTTCATCAGCCCCGGCACTTCGTCGCGGTTCTTCGTCAGCTTGACGCCGCCCGCCTTCCCCCGTCCGCCGGCATGGATCTGCGCCTTGACGACGTAGACCGGGGCATTCAGCTTGGCGGCCCACTTCTCGGCCGCCACCGGGTTCTTCACTTCCTTGCCGCGGGGCACCGGAATATCGAACTGCGAGAATAACTGCTTGGCCTGGAATTCATGAATGTTCATACGAGTCCCTTCGATGAGGTACGCAAGAGCACTGTCATTCTGTGTGACCGCGAAGAATCTATGGGTGGTTCAGGCCTCTTTCCTGACGTAATCGGGAAACAGCATCGGCGAATGAGTCTCGAGCGAGGCGCCGTGCTTGCGCGCCTCATCGCGGAAACGCCGCAGATGATCGAGCGTCAGCCTGCCGTGCGACATCGACTGGGCGCGCGTGGCCGTGGCCGTGCCCGCGCGCTTGCCGTACACCATGAGGTCCAGCAGTGAATTGCCCATCAGACGGTTCCGGCCATGCAGCCCGCCTGAGGCCTCCCCCGCCACGAAGAGGTTGGGCACGCCGGACTCGCCGTGCACGTCAATCTGCACCCCGCCGTTTTGATAATGCAGCGTCGGATAGATGAGCACGGGATCCTTGGTGATATCCAGGCCGTACCGTTTGTATTGGCGGACCATCGCCGGAAAATGTTTCTCCAGCGTGCCGGGTCCTGATTCCACATCGAGTAGCGGCGTATCCAGCCACACGCCCAGACGGCCCGTTGCCGTGCGGACTCCCCGCCCTTCTTCACACTCCCGGATGATGGACGACGACACGACGTCTCGAGTGTCGAGCTCATTCACAAAGCGCTCGCCCTTCGCATTGACGAGATGGCCGCCTTCCGACCGGATGCCCTCCGTCACCAAGGCGCCGACGAGTTGCTCCGGATAGACCGCGCCGGTGGGATGGTATTGGAAGGTATCAATCTGGAGCAGCTTGGCGCCGAGACGATAGGACATGGGAAGCGCGTCCCCTGTGGCGCCGAAATGGTTGCTAGTGGGAAAGCCCTGAATGTGCAGCCGCCCGATGCCTCCCGTCGCAAGGATCACCGTTTTGGCCGCCACCGGCAGGAAGCGCTTGTTGTCCAAGTCCTGCAGCACGGCCCCGCTGCACCGGCCTTGCTCATCGCTGAGCAGTTCGACCGCGGCGCTGAACTCCAGGAGCTGAATCTTCTGGTTCAGCACCTCGTCCTTCAGCACCCGCATGATCTCAAGGCCGGTATAGTCGGAACAGGTCAGCAGCCGGGGCTTCGAACTCCCGCCGCCTTTCTTGACGTGAAGGTTGCCGTCCGCGTCGCGATCGAACAGCACGCCGAGATCAAGCAGCCACTTCGCGATGGATGGTCCCTCCTCGACCATCGTCTTCAGGAGCAGGTGGTCGTTTTTCATATGACCGCCCTTGAGCGTATCCAGGAAGTGCTGGACCGGGCTGTCCTCATTGGTGATCGCGATCTGAATCCCGCCCTGCGCCATGACGGTGTTCGAATCGCCCAGACGAAGTTTCGTCGCGAGCATGACCTTCGCGCCATGGGCGTGAGCATGCAAGGCTGCCGCGCATCCGGCTCCGCCCCCGCCCACCACCAGCACGTCTACGGTGTACGCCGGCGTGAGATCGAGATCGGCAGGGACGGGGCTCTCGCCTTCGAGCAAGGCGGCCAGCTCGCGCACCGTCATGTCACCGGCGTTCGGACCGAATTTGATGGGACGGTAGGCGCTCTCGCGATGATCGGGGTGGTACTTCTTGATCAGGGTGTCGCGTTCGTTCGCGGGAAACTTCGGCAGCGTCTGCGCACGGCGCGTATCGCGAGTCTTATGGACAAGTTCCTGAAGAGCGAGTAGCTGCATCTTTTAACGCCTTGGCGCCGAGACGCCTCGGCAGTGCACACGCCGCTCATGACCCATTGCACTTAGAGGAGCAACGGATTCCCCGACGTCGCAGCTACGGAAGCCTGCGGCCCGGCCGCGGCACCTATTTAATGGCTGCGCAGACGTCCTTCAGCTCCTGGTCGTTCATGCCGAGGATGCGGTCCCATTCCTTGGTATAGTGTCCTTGCTCGATCTCGCCGATACGCTCCTGCAAACGCTTCGGCTTCTCCATGAAGTGCGCGCCCTGCGCGCGGCTCGCGTAGAGTGCCACGAGATTGGGCGCGATATCGGCGATGCAGACAGGCGTGCAGAGCCCGCACATCACGCAATCCATGAACATCTCGGACACGGATTTGAAGTCACCGAAGACCGCCTTCCAGACGCCGTCCCGTACATCAATGCCCTGCGGACAGGCCTCGGTGCACGCGTTGCAGTTCCGGCACATCGGCGCTTCCGGATAGAGATTGAAGAGATCCTGCTTGGGGTCCTTCAGTTCAGCCATCTGATACGTCGCCTTACGGGCCGGAAACGGCGCCATCATGCTGAAGGACATGCCATCCTCCACGGCGGTGGAGCACGCGAGGCAGGTTCGGACCTTCGGGTCGTCCTTCGTCCGGTAGTACGTCGCGCACGCGCCGCAATAGCCGCCCAGACACCCGACGCCGTGGATCACTTCCTGCCCGCTGTACCAGAGTGCCTTGATGACGGTGATCCCTTCCGGCACCTCGTACTTCTTGCCGGCGATCTCGACCGTCACCATTTTCGGGCGCAGGACTTCCTCCTGATCGATAAGAACGTTACTGTCGAATGCTTTCTGGTCCATCGTCTCTTTTGCTGAAATGACGGGATGGAGAGCATCCCGTCCACCATTCTACTCCATATGATTGATGATCGCCTTGGCCATGCCCTTCTCGAAAGCCGTTCTATTGGACAATCGCGTCCACGATCGCATTAAAGGTTGGGCTTGGACGCATCGCTTGTGTCGTCTTCTCCTGATCGGGATGATAATACCCGCCCATATCGACCGGTTTTCCTTGGGCGCCGAGCAACTCGGCCGTAATCTTGGCTTCATTTTCTGCAAGCTGTTTGGCGATTTTGGCAAAACGCGCTTGAAGGTGCTGATCGTGTGTCTGCTCGGCCAATGCTTGCGCCCAATACCATGCAAGATAAAAATGGCTCCCGCGATTATCAATCTCACCCACCCGACGGGCCGGCGACTTGTTGCTTTCCAGGAACTTGGCGTTGGCTCGGTCGAGCGCATCCGCCAGGATCTTTGCGGAAGGATTGTTGGATGCTTTGCTCAGATGTTCCAAGGATGGCACCAGCGCCAGGAATTCGCCCAGCGAATCCCATCGTAGATACCCTTCTTCCTGGAACTGCTGCACATGTTTTGGTGCCGAGCCGCCGGCTCCGGTTTCAAAGAGACCGCCGCCGTTCAGCAGAGGGACGATCGAGAGCATTTTTGCGCTGGTCCCGATTTCAAGAATCGGGAACAGGTCGGTGAGGTAGTCTCGCAACACGTTCCCCGTAACGGAAATGGTATCTTCCCCCTCTTTGATCCGTTCCAGCGAGAGGCGTGTCGCGTCCGCCGGAGACATGATCCGAATGTCGAGGCCCTTTGTATCGTGACTCGGCAGATAGCGATTGACCTTCTTGATCAGCTCTGCGTCGTGCGCCCGGTGTTTGTCCAACCAGAAGATCGCCGGTGCTCCCGTGGCTTTTGCGCGACTAACCGCCAGCTTGACCCAATCCTGGATCGGCGCATCCTTGACCTGGCACATCCGCCAGATATCCCCTTCTTCCACCTGGTGTTCCAGGAACGCCTTTCCTGACGCAGCCACCACGCGAATCGTGCCGTTGCCCGGGGCCTTGAAGGTCTTGTCGTGCGAGCCGTATTCCTCCGCTGCCTGCGCCATGAGACCGACGTTGGGAACACTGCCCATGGTCTTCGGATCAAGGGCGCCGTGTTTCTTACAGAATTCGACGACTCCCTGATAGACCGGGGCGTAACTGGCGTCTGGAATGACCGCTTTGGTATCGTGCGCTTTGCCGTCCGGACCCCACATTTTTCCTGAGTCTCGAATCACCGGCGGCATGGAGGCATCGATAATGACGTCACTGGGGACATGGAGGTTGGTGATCCCTTTATCGGAGTTCACCATCGCCAGCGGAGGCCGCTTCTTATACACTGCCTGAATGTCGGCTTCGATGGCAGCCCGTTGATCGTCCGGCAGCGCATTGATCTTGGCGTAGAGGTCACCCAGGCCGTTGTCAGGATCAACGCCCAGCTTTTGAAAGACCGCCGCGTGTTTCTCAAACACGTCCTTGAAAAACACCGACACCGCATGACCGAAGATCTTGGGGTCCGAGATCTTCATCATGGTGGCTTTTAGATGGATTGAGAATAACACGCCCTGTTTCTTGGCGTCCTCGATCTGCGCCTCCAGGAATTCGCGCAAGGCGCGGCGGCTCATGTATGTAGCATCGATCACTTCGCCGGCCTGAAGAGAAAGTTTGGGCTTGAGCACGGTGGTCTTGCCGTCCTGACCGACAAACTCGATGCGCGCGTCGGTGGCCTCAGCGAGCGTGATCGATTTCTCGTTGGAGTAGAAATCTCCGCCGTTCATATGGGACACGTGCGTCTTGGAGTCCCTGGCCCACGCCCCCATTTTGTGCGGGTGTTGTCTGGTATGTTGCTTGACCGAGAGCGGCGCCCGGCGATCCGAGTTGCCTTCACGTAACACGGGATTGACGGCGCTCCCTTTAATCTTGTCGTAGCGTGTCTTGATCTCCTTCTCGGCGTCGGTCTTGGGATACTCGGGATAATCGGGAACTTTGTACCCCTGACTCTGCAATTCCTTGATGGCCGCTTGTATTTGGGGGATCGAGGCGCTGATGTTGGGCAGCTTGATGATATTGGCTTCCGGGGCCTTGGCGAGCTCCCCCAATTCGGCCAGATCGTCCGATTGTTTTTGTTGCGCCGTCAGACGTTCGGGAAAGGCGGCAAGAATTCGCCCTGCCAGTGAGATATCCCTCATTTCGACCGACACGCCGGCCGCCTTTGTGAAGGCTTTGACGATCGGGAGAAAAGAATAGGTGGCCAGTGCCGGCGCTTCATCAGTTTTTGTATAAAGAATTCTGGATGCTTGTGTTGGCATGATTTCCTCTTTTATCATCCTGTCAATTCAGCGCATTCAACGCCGAGCCGGCCTTGAACCAGCTGATCTGCTCGCCTGTCAAACTGTGATTCGTCTGGATCGTGATCTCCTTGCCGTCGGCCTTATAAATGGCGACGCTCACAGGCTTCCCCACCGCCAGCCCTTGCAGGCCTGTGATCGTAATCCGGTCGTTCTGCTCGATCGTGTCGTAGTCCTTGGGATCGGCAAAGGTCAGGGGCAGAATCCCCTGCTTTTTTAAATTCGTCTCGTGAATGCGGGCGAAGCTCTTCGTGATGATCGCCTTGACGCCCAGGAACCGCGGCGACATGGCGGCATGCTCGCGGCTGCTGCCCTCGCCATAGTTCTCCTCGCCCACCACGACCGAACCGATGCCCTTGGCCTTGTAACGCCGGGCGATTTGCGCGATGGTCAGACCCGTCTCGCCGCCCAGCACATCGGTGCCTTTGCCTGGCTCCGTCGAAAAAGCGTTCGTCGCGCCGAGGAACATGTTGTCGCTGATCCTGTCGAGATGGCCGCGGAATTTCAGCCATGGGCCGGCCGGCGAAATATGGTCGGTCGTCGTCTTTCCCTTCGTCTTGATGAGCAGCGGCAGCTTCTCGAAGTCCTTCCCGTCCCACTTGGGAAACGGCTGCAGCAATTGGAGCCGCTCGCTGGTCGGCGGAATGTCCACCTGTACCGACTCGCCGTGCTCGGCAGGGGGGATGAAGCCTTCCGGCCCCTTGGCAAACCCCTGGCTTGGCAATTCGTCGCCCTTCGGAGGTTCGAACTTCAGCTCCGTGCCGTCCGCGGCCTTCAATGACCCGCGGACCGGGTCGAAGTTCAGGTTGCCGGCAAACGCATAGGCCGTGACGATTTCCGGGCTCGCGAGGAACGACAGCGTGTCATTGACGCCGTCGTTGCGGCCGGGGAAGTTCCGGTTGTACGAACTCACGATGGAATCGGCTCGGCCCTTCACCGCATCGGCCCGCTTCCACTGTCCGATGCACGGCCCGCAGGCATTGGCAAGCACCGTTCCGCCCATCTGTTCGAACGTCTGCAGAAATCCGTCCCGCTTCATCGTATGGTAGATGCGCTCGGATCCGGGCGTGACCAGGAACGCCGTCTTGGCTTTGAGGCCGGCCTTCAGTCCCTGCTGCGCGATATGCGCCGCGCGTCCGATATCTTCGTACGAAGAGTTCGTGCAGCTGCCGATCAAGGCCGCCTTGAGCTCGACGGGATAGCCCTTCTCCTTGGCCTCGGCGGCCATTTTGGAAATCGGCCGTGCCAAATCAGGCGTGTGCGGCCCCACGACATGCGGCTCCAAGGCGGACAGATCAATGTCAACCACCTGGTCATAGAATTTCTCAGGGCTCGTGTGGACCTCCGGGTCTGCAGTCAGCAACGTCTTATTGGCCTCAGCCAGCTGTGCGATGTCGGCGCGTTCGGTGATCTTCAGATAGGCGACCATCTTCTGATCGAACGGAAAGACGGAGGTCGTTGCCCCGAGTTCGGCGCCCATGTTCGTAATCGTGCCCTTGCCGGTCGCGCTGATGGTGTCGGCGCCCGGGCCGAAATATTCCACGATCTTGTTCGTACCGCCCTTTGTCGTGAGCAACCCGCAGAGATAGAGGATGACGTCCTTGGGCGACGCCCACCCTTGAAGCTTGCCGGTCAGCCGCACGCCGATCAGTTTCGGATGCAACACCTCCCACGGCAGGCCGGCCATGACTTCCCCGGCGTCAGCCCCGCCGACGCCAATCGCCAGCATGCCCAATCCGCCGCCGTTGGGCGTATGCGAATCCGTCCCGATGATCAAGCCGCCGGGGAATGCGTAATTCTCCAACACGACCTGGTGGATGATGCCGGCACCCGGCTTCCAGAAGCCAATGCCGTATTTTTTCGCCGACGAGGCGAGGAAGTTGTACACCTCCTTATTCTCGTCAATGGCCCGGGTGAGGTCCTTCTCGGAGCCGCTTTCCGCGCGGATCAGATGATCGCAATGAATCGTGCTCGGCACCGCGACTGTTTTCTTGTTGGCCTGCATGAACTGCAACATCGCCATCTGCGCCGTGGCATCCTGCATGGCCACGCGGTCGGGACGCAACGCCAACATGGCCTTGCCGCGGTCCCAGGTCTGCGTCTCCCAATTGTCGACATGCGAGACGAGGATCTTTTCGGTCAGCGTCAGCGCGCGACCGAACTTCTTTCGCGCGCGCTCGACCGCCGCCGGCATGGAGGCATACAGTTTGTGAATAAGTTCAAATGACATAGACCCTCGCTGTTACTTGAGCGGCGGCACTTCTCTGCGTTTCGGGGCCGCATAGTTGACGAGATAATCGAAGAGACGGATCAACCGGCTCTCCTGGCGCTTCTGGTCCACCCAGTGTCCGATCAATCCGATGGTCCGCGACAGGATGAAAAACCCGTTCAGGCTGTCCACGGGGAACCCAAGGTCCACCAGCACCGCCGCCATCGTGCCGTCCACGTTCAGGATCAGATTGTCCTTCTTGGCGGACGTCACTTTTTCGACGGACAATGCGAAGTCCAGATGCGGCGTCGGTATCGGCTGGCTCTTGACGTAGGAGACCAACTCCTTCACGCGCTTGTCGGGGTTTCGCAGACTCTTCACCCGATGGCCGATGCCCGGCACCGGGCCCACATTCTTTTTCATATGGATGAGAAACTCATCCACGGACATCTTGTTGTCCACGGCATGTTTAAAGTAGCGGCCGGCGTCGGTGACGGCGCCGCCGAACCGGGGGCCGATCATGATCAACCCGGCGGCGACGGATTGCGACATGCCGATGCCGGCGCAGGCCGCGATGATGGTGCCCAAGGCGCCGCTGACGCACGGCCCGTGATCCGCCGACAACATCATGATGCGCTTGATAATCTCGGCTTCCTGCTTGGAGATCAGCCGCTTGTCCCACAGCAACCCGATCACGTGCGGAATCTCGTACCCTTTATTGATCAACTCCGAGGCCGGATAGCCGTCGTAGAGCGGCTCGTCACCACGGTCGTCGCTGATCGTGGTCTTGACCAGCGGTGCCACCATCACTTCGCCGGCCTTCATGCTCTCTTCCACGCTCTTCGGAAGCTTCGGCATCTCGGCAGGGCTGAGTTCAGGAATCGGCTTGGCTTGGCCGCTCTTCAGCAACTCCTCATAGACTTGCTTGATCGCCGGGCCCAATGCGCCGAAGGTATCCGGCACGATCGCCCCGGCTTTTTTAAAGGCGTCGGCCTTCGCCCGAGCCGAGCCCTCGCCCTTCAGCCCTTCCTTCGCACCGGCGTGGCCGAACTTCATGCCTTTGGGTAAACTTTCCTGACAGAATCCGGACACGACCGCCAATAATTTGATCCGCCGCTTCTTCGCCCCAAACCACTCGGCCGCGCGCTCCTCGAGGTCCCCCCCCATCTCGCCGACGATGACGACGGCTTTGGTTTGCGAGTCCTGCTCGAACTTTTCGAGGTACGTCACATAGTCGGTGCCGGGGTACGCGTCGCCGCCGATGCCGATGGCGGTCGTGATGCCGTCGGCGAATTGCGAGCAGATCCAGATGATCTCATTGG
>VBOG01000034.1 GCA_005877815.1 Nitrospirota bacterium | reverse complement strand
GCTTAATTAACACTACTTACTAACAAGAGTATTGTCACCTTGGCAAGTGCAAATAACATGAAAATCCATTATGGATCGTTAATTGGAGAAAGCGCTTCCTTTCTTAGAGCCGTTAATAACATTACGATTTTTTCCTCTTCTGACGCGACTCTTCTCCTGTTAGGCGAGACTGGAACAGGGAAGGAGTTGTTTGCTCGGGCAATTCACTATCATGGCTTACGAAATCCCAAACCATTTGTGCCCATAAATTGTGCCGCGCTTCCGGATCATCTTGTTGAAAATGAGTTATTTGGTCATGCCCGGGGTGCGTTTACAGACGCGCATAGCGAACAAAGAGGACTCCTGGCAGAAGCGCAAGGAGGCACTCTTTTCCTCGATGAGGTCAATAGCTTGAGCCTGAGCGCTCAAGCCAAGCTTCTCAGGCTGCTTCAGGACAAGGAGTACCGCCCGCTAGGCGGCAGTATGGCGAGAAGTGCTGATGTCCGCGTCATTGCAGCGACCAATAGCGATTTGTTGAAACAGGTGCAGGCACGTTCGTTTAGGCAAGACCTGTACTACCGGCTGAGGACGCTTCACGTGCATATTCCGCCTCTGCGGCAACGCTCTGAAGACATCCTGCTACTGGCAAATCATTTCTTGAATGAATATTCTTTGCAATACAATCGTGGCCGAACATTTTTTTCTACCACTGCGCTCGAAAAGCTCCAAGGCCATGATTGGCCTGGAAACGTGCGGGAACTGCAAGGCGTCGTTCACCAGGCCATATTGATGTGCGGCTCGACCGTCGTGAGCGATCAGGACATAGCGCTTGCCTCGAATGACACTGCGCCTCTGATTCTCTCTGGCGCTACCCTTCGGACTCGTAAGGCCTGCGCAATCGCGCAATTCGAAAGGACCTACTTGACGGAACTGTTGTCAGCGAACGAGGGCAACATTTCTAATGCCGCAAGGCAGGCAGGTAAGGAGCGACGGAGTTTCCAGCGGCTTTTAAGAAAATATGGCTTGAGTCGCGCTTCGTTTCTTAAATCAGCCTGAAAGTTCACTGTGCGTGACTGCTGTCTTACTTTCAATCGAGTCGAATGCGGCTTATTTTCCCCACCATAAAGTCCGTCAATACCCGATGGTGCTTGAAAATTCCCCAATATACGATTGGCATCCGGGTTGCTTGCCTTTACCGTCTCGAGATGATCATCCAACAAATCCTGAGTTACGTGAACGAGCATCCGGATGCAAAGGACGCCTTCGAGGGCATCCAAAAATACTGGCTGGTAGGATGCCCTTCATCCAATTCAGAAGAACTTCAGAATATATTGGATCTGTTGGTTAGCCGCGAATGGCTGCTGATCTCAGATGGCGGCTTTTCTCCCACGCTGTATTGGCTCAACAAAGACATGACCGGAGAAGTTCAGCTCTTCCTCGACAGGCTTGCAGGTCGGGACCGTGAAGCCAATGCTTGAGGAACAGACCGCGATGGATACGGACCCGAGCCGAGACGTGCACGAATCGAAGCCTGCTACGGTCGAGCCGTTGAGACGCATCGAATGGGCTCAGATGCTCGTCACCGGTCTTGCCGCCGGGCTGACAACCGTCGCCATGGTTGCTGTTGGTCAAGCCGTTCTATCGGGACAATGGTGGAAGATGGGAACGTTGATCTTTTATGCGATGGTGCTGGTGTTGTTCGTGAATCGACGGCGAACACCTCACTCCTCGCATTCCCCCCATCATTGGATCTTTGCGCTCAGCGGCACGTTCCTCCCGTTTGCCATATCCCCGATAGAGAGCCAGTACTCCTCACTGTTGTTCTGGGGCACACTTCCGTTGCAGGTGGCCGGCATGACGCTCTCGATCATCGCCATGTCAGCGTTAGGGAGAAGCTTTGGGGTGATCGCGGCGAATCGGGGCATCAAACGCGACGGCCTGTATGCCGTCGTGCGGCACCCTCTGTACCTGGGCGAGACAATCTGGTTTTTTTCGATCGTGCTCCAAAATATCTCCTGGTATAACGTTCTGGTTTTCTCTCTGCAGGTCAGCTGTCAGGTACGACGTATCTTTGATGAAGAAGGTCTATTACGTCGCGATCCCATGTACCAACAGTACACAACGCTCGTTCCCTTTCGTCTCATTCCACGCTTATTTTAAGAGTCGGGTCCGCTGTTTTCAGAGTCGGCTCCGCCTCCGGCCTGCGGCAACCTCGCCTCCAGCCTGCGGCAACATCGTCGCACTTCGTCACTCGGCGGCTGGATTTCGAGAGAATTTTCCTACAATTCGAAGGACATTTTCCTACAATTCGAAGAATGGACGATGGCACGGCGATTGCTGTATCCAATGGCACAACTAGTCAACCTCAATACTCACATATGTGAGGGAAGGAGATGTGCGATGGAGAAGATGAAGAGCATTGTGAAGCATGCGACGCATTGTTTAAAGAGCGAGAGGGGCGTCACCACCATGGAATACGCGCTGGTGGCAGGCCTCATCTCAATCGTTGCAATCGTTGCAATGGGTGACGTAGGGACAGCGGTCAATGCCAAGTTCTTACTAATTCAAGCCGCTCTCTAAGCGATGAGGAGCACGCAGGCTCCCTGCGACAATGACCGCGGGGAGCCTCGCTGTTCCTAGTGATCGAAGGCAGTAAAGGACGAGGCGCTCATGTCTCAATCACGTCCCATTGTGTTTCTCGGTTTGGCGATTGCCATCGCGTTAGTCACGAGCCTGCTCATTTACAAAAAACTGCAAGGCGCTCCGGTCGAACCTATGGAAGAAGGCGTGAATGTCGCAGTGGCGGCGCGCGATATCGTATGGGGCACCAAGTTGGCGCCGGACATGATCAAGGTTGTCAAATTTCCGAAGGACAGTATCCCGGAAGGGCATTTCGAGAGCACCGATGCGGTCAAAGGCCGCATTACTGTCAGCAATCTCAAGACGAGCGAGCCGATTTTAGAGTCAAAGCTGGCGTCTTCAACAGTGTTAACCGGTGGCGTAACTGCCGTGATGAGTCCTGAAAAGAGAGCGATGGCCGTGAGGGTTGATGATGTCGTCGGCGTGGCGGGATTCATCAAGCCAAGCGACCATGTGGACGTCATGGTCACGATAGGTCATTCGGACAAGCTGTTCACGAAGCTTCTTCTCGAAAATGTGCTCGTCCTTGCGACGGGCGCGGACATGGAGAAAAAGGGGAAAGACGACAAGCCCTCGCCCGTCAGCGTCATCACCCTCGAAGTCACCCCTGAAGAAGCCGAGAAACTTGCTCTTGCGACCACTGAAGGCAAATTGAGACTCTCCTTGCGGAACCCACAGAATTCACAAGCCGTCATGACGACAGGCGCGACCGTCGATTCGCTTCTTTCCTCGTATCAACTTCGCCAGGCGGCTCCTGTCCAGAAGGCCGTGCGACCGACAAAACCGATGGCTGAGCCTGTGGAGGTCCGGTTGAAGGAGCAATTGAAGCAGTTGCTTCCCGACGAGAAAGAAATCTCTGTTCAGGCAAGCAACGATCACCTCACATTGTCGGGCTCAGTCTCAAGCGTGGCGGCACAAAACCAAGCGCTTGCGCTCGCTCAAGCATTTGCTCCGAAGAAGGTGATCAACCTGCTGCGCATTGACGCGACCGCTTCTACGTCTCCGGTTCGGCTGTCGGAAGACGTAAAAATCGAGATGATCAAGGGCACGAGTGTGAGCAATGTGAAGTTCTCTCCTCAGGCGAACCAGTAGTAATATGGGACGAAGACGCCCCACTCTCTTGGCTGTGGCCGGCATGGCCTTCTTCTTATGGGGATCGCTGCCACACGCCTCTGCCGAAGAGCTGACGCTGTCCGCAGTCAAGACGAATGTTGCTCAGAGACTGAATTTGACCGCCGGAAGCTCGGTGGTGATCGATAGCGCGGCAAGGCTGAAACGGGCTTCGTTAGCCAATCCTGACATTGCCGATGCGGTCGCCCTCTCGCCCCAGCAAATCTACGTGACCGGCAAAAATATGGGAAGTACTACGCTCACGTTGTGGGACGAGAACGGCAAGGTGTGGGCGGTGTTCGATATAGAAGTGACGCCGGATCAGGCGAGGCTCAAAGAGCAACTGCATCAACTTCTACCGGATGAAAAGGAGCTACAAGTTCTCTCGAGCCAGGGTCATGTCACCCTGACAGGGGTCATCTCCAGTCTTGCGAATCAGTCGCAGGCCTTAGCCCTGGCAGAAGCGTACGCGCCGAAAAAGGTGCTGAATCTGATGCAGATCGGCGGCGTGCAACAAGTGATGCTTGACGTGCGGGTCGCGGAGATGAACCGCCAGCTCCTCCGGCGTCTCGGTTTGAATTTTAATTATTTAAGAGGAAATGACTTCGCGGTCTCCGGGCTGAACAATTTAACGACCGTCATTAAGCCTACCGATGCGACTGTGCTGGCGGATCCAAGTCTCATCGCGAACGCGAATCCTTTTGCAATCGCGCTCTCTCAATCTATTAATGCGCTCTTTAGATTTCATAACGGCTCGAAGAGTTGGACCGGCTTCATTGACGCGCTGAAACAGCATAATGTCGTGAAGATTCTCGCGGAGCCGACCCTTGTCGCCCTAAGCGGCCAAGAAGCGAGTTTTCTCGCGGGAGGCGAGTTCCCTTATCCGGTGCCCCAGTCACTTGCGACGACGACCATTAAGTTTAAGCAGTTCGGTGTGGCGGTCAACTTCAAGCCTACGGTATTAAGCAACGACAAAATCAGCATGGCGGTCACGCCGGAGGTCTCCGAGCTCGATTTCGCGAACGCCGTCTCCATTCAAGGTTTTCTGATCCCTTCGATCACCACCAGGCGGGCTTCCACGGTCGTTGAATTAGGCGATGGTCAGAGTTTCGCGATTGCGGGGTTGTTACGGGATACGGTTCGAGAGCAGATCTCAAAATTTCCGATGCTCGGCGACATTCCTATTCTCGGAGCCTTGTTCAGGAGCTCGAGCTTTCAGAAAAATGAGACTGAACTCATTATCATCGTCACGCCGCATCTCGTCAAACCGCTGGACGTCGCGAAGCAATCTGTTCCGACGGACTTCTATGTGGAGCCCAGCGACTTCGACTTTTATCTGATGGGGAAATCCGGCACTGACATGAAAAGGCAATCGGAAGGCCGAATGAAACGTCTGGGCCGGGATGGGACAGGGTCCGGCTATGAAGGAGAATTCGGTCACGTCATTCCGTAAGGAGATCACTATGAAGCGCTGGATGATCGTTGGAGCAGTCATGAGCGTCGTGATGGGCTGCAGTTCAAGCCCCGTGATGTTAAGCCAGGATTATGGAACTTCTCTTGCTCGAATGAAAGAGAGTCAAATTCTGCACCCCGAGGCGCCGGCTAAATTGGCCCCCCCCGTCGGCCTTGATGGACGAGGGTCGGTCACGGCGTACAAGCAATATCTTGGGAGCTTTGAAAGAAAATCCGAAGCCCCCGAGGCGGGAACCATCATCGGGACGATGCTGACTCCCAAGTAAGAGAGTATGTTCCTACGCAAACTGAAATGTGAAAGAGGCTCGGCGACGGTGGAATTTGCGCTCACGGCGCCGCTCCTTCTGGCCGTGACGTTCGGCATCGGCGACTTCGGCGTGGCCATGTACAAGAATGAAGCGCTGACAAATGCGGCGCGTGAAGGCGCACGGTACGGCATCGTGCTGCAGACGCCGCGTCGAACGACGGGGGCGATCCAGACTGCGGTCACAAATTATTTGACGAACGCAAACATCACGAGCGGTTATACCGTGACGATTCCGGCCGCATGCGTGAATACCGGCGATGATCTCAGTGTGACCGTCAGCTACTCATACGGCATCCAGGTATTGCATAATGTGCTGAACCTCATCCATGCCGGTACAACATTTCCCAGCATGATCACATTGCAGGCAAAAGCCGTCATGAAGTGTGAATAGTTGTCTATATGAAACGTACGATCTTGATGAACTCGAAGGGGACGATTACGGTCATGGTGGCCGGTTGTCTGACCGCGCTGATTGGATTGTCAGCCCTTGCTATTGACGGCGGGTTCGCTTTCATCACCCGCAACCAGTTGCAAAATATCGGTGATGCCGCGGCACTGGCGGGAGGGAGAAAGCTCGGCAAGATTTATGAGGGGCTCAGTCAAAGTGCCCAGCAGAGCTATACCTTAAATTCCACCGATCGAGCGGCGATCATTACATACATGAATGCGGTGGCGATGCAGAACACAGCCGGTGGGATTGCCATCCCAATCTCAGATGACTCCAATGTCGTTCAAATCGGACACTGGAACGGCACCACGTTTACCGCAACAAGCTCTCATCCTGACGCCGTCCATGTCACGGCTCGCCGGGATTCTATTGCGAATGGGTCTCTGTCAACATTGTTAGCCGGTATCATTGGCGTCAGTCAATTGTCTGTCTCCGCGAGCTCTACGGCCGCGATGACCGCGCTGAACAATTTAGGCGCAGGGAAACTTGACTGCCCCGTCGGAGTTCCCAAATCCTACGCCGGCAGCGGCGGCCAGTGTACCAACCTAGTCTTTTCGGGCACAGGACAATGTGCCTACTGGCACACTTATAAGGATTCACCCGCGAGCACCAACGCGCTAATAGGCCTTCTTGATGACGGAAAAAACAAAGGTGTACCCAACCTGAAAGCTGGCACATACCCGATACCGGCCGTCAAGGTCGGCGTTGATCAATTTTATATCACGAACGGTGCATTGAGTGCCGCCTTTAACGATTTTGTGAACTTGTACAACTCCAAGAAGGACGCACAGGGAAAGTGGAATACATG
>VBOG01000164.1 GCA_005877815.1 Nitrospirota bacterium | reverse complement strand
ATGACTTCAAGAATATCTTCCGGCCCGATATAATAATCGGACGTGACGATCATCGAATTTTTCTCGAATGCCTGCGGTGCGACATTCGCCGCCGGCCCCGGCTTTTCCTGCGCAAAAGCGAATGGACTTTCTCCTACGAATGGACTTTCTCCTAATAGAGCTCCGATCATCAGACTCGCGCTGAGGAGAAACTGGGCTCGGCCCATCCGCATCACCTCCATATTGCAGCATATGAACGAACACCATAAAAATACGTAGAACTTCGACGACCTAGCCTAATCGCTCGCCGCTCTATTGTCAAGACATTACAGCAACATAGGCAGAACATTCTGTATACTGGCGCCGATGGCGCACACGTTAAAATCCCCGGTGGCGATCTTCATGGTAACATTTTTTCTTGTTATCTCACTCCTGTTGTTCGTCGTCGAGCCAAACGTCGAAGCAGCATTGACGTCTGGTGAGATCGCCATACTGGCCAATAAGAATGATCCCGACAGCGTGGCGGTCGCGCAGCACTATGCCGAACGTCGCGGGGTCCCGGCTCAGCACATCATTCCGCTTGATTTGCCGATTCAGGAAACCATCAGCCGCGAGATCTATGACAAGGAACTTATGCAACCGCTCAGGCGTGCGCTGGAGGACCGCCGCTTAGCAGCCCGCATCCGGGTGCTCGTCACAACATACGGCATCCCGCTGCGCGTCACAGCGCCTCAACCGACTGACCAACAACAGCTATGGATCAAAGACGCTTCGGCACGTCAGGAGCGCGCACGCAACCATCTTGAGAAGCTGGAGCAATCGCTCAAACAACTGGCTCCGGCTGAAGAGCCGGACGCCACCATTCCGAAGAAGAGTCCGAGTCCGGAGTCAGCCGGCAGTGACACCCTTCTCGAGCGTGTGGCAAAGGCCATCCACGAAGCCGCCTCTCGGCTGTCACGCCAGCAGAACCGCCAACAAGCCAAGAATGATAGCAAGGCGCTCGTTCGGTTCTCGATTCAGTTTGGAGGCATGTCGCTCTTGCTGCAACGACTCCGCCCCTCCCAAACAGCCGATCCGGAGCGCGCACAAGCGGAATTGGAACACCTTCGCCGCCATGTGGCATCAGCCGAAACGATGTTCCGGATTCTGAGGGAAAACCCCTCGGATACCAATCGTCAGAGGGCATACCGGCTGGCCGAACAGGTCCTGGGTGTCCAGGGCGTGTGGAACTTCGCGAAATGGGAAAAGGAAACCTACAGCTACCAGGAGGGCGATGCCAGCCTTGATAGTGAGCTCAGTCTGCTGTGGTGGGATCCAGGGAAACATCGGATCGCAGGCCGGACACCGAACCCTCTCTACTACGAACACTCAACCGTCATGAATCCACCAATCTCACCGTCGGAGATCCTTCCGGTTCTCATGGTCAGCCGGCTCGATGCGCCGACGCCGCAGTTGGCAATGCAGATGGTCGATCAGGCAGTGAAGGCGGAGCAAGACGGCCTTCGTGGAACAGTTTACTTGGACGCCAGGGGAATGTCGCCAGGCCCTGTCCTCAGCTATGGATTCTATGACCAGGACATCCGTGACCTCGCAGGGTTGCTCCGCCGCCTCACACCGTATGAGGTGGTTCTGGAGAACACCGAGCGGCGTTTCAGCCAACCCGGCGAGGCTTCTGATGTGGCGGTGTACGTGGGCTGGTACCGCCTGCGCTCGTACGAGGACGCATTTACCTTCAACCCCGGGGCCATCGGCTATCACATTGCTTCAGGCGAAGCGGTCAGCATCCACGATCCGGGTGAGCCGGGCTGGTGCAAGAATGCGCTGGAGCATGGCATTACCGCCACGCTGGGCCCAACTGCGGAACCGTTCCTGGACGCGTTCCCCTTGCCCAGCGAGTTCATTGGTCTTCTCCTGACCGGTCGCTACACCCTGGTGGAAGCCTACTATCTGACCACGCGATATATCAGTTGGCGTATGGTGCTTTTGGGAGACCCACTGTATAATCCCTGGCGTCGTAAAGGATTGGTCGACGGACAGGTATGGAAAGATGGAAAGACCGCGCTCCCAACCGTGCCTTCCGACCTTCCGTTGAACGATCCGATCCAGTTGAAGCAACAGATGAGACAGCAGCGCGAGACGGCGCTGGCCCAGATCAATCGTTTCCTGGAACAACTTGAAGCGCGGAGCCGCGAGCTGTCCCGCTAGTTCTTTGAACAGAAATTGTGAGCTTTCTGACTAGGAGACACACCATGCACGGTTCGCCGAGACACGTTCTTTCGCTCTTTTGGTTGCCGCTTGTGGGGTTGCTTCTCTTCATGGCCGCCTGTACCGGAACACCCCAAGAGAAGAAAACTAAGCACTTGGAGCGCGGCGACAAATACTTCGAGGCCGGCAAGTACAATGAGGCCTTGATTGAATACAGAAATGTGATCCAAATCGATCCAAGGGATGCAACGGGGCACTACAAGGTTGCCGTCACCTACCTAAAAATGGGTGGGATCGCGAATCTTCGCAGCGGTTTTGCAGAATTGACGAAAACAGTCGAGTACGATCCGGAGTTGGCCGATGCCCAGTTTAAACTGGGCGAGCTGTATCTTCTCTCAGGCGAAGTGAAGAAAGCGAAGGAGAAGGCCGAATTGGCCCTTGAGCTGAACCCAGACAGCGCCGAGAGCCAGGCGCTTCTCGGGAAAACGTTTGTGGTCGGGAAGGACTTGGATCAAGGCATTGAGGCTCTGCAAGAGGCCATCAAGCTCGATCCCAAACGGATCCAAACCTATATAGATCTCGCCGCCGTGTACCTGTACAAAAAAGATTCCGCATCGGCCCAAAAGACGCTCGCAAAGGCGCTCGAGGCCGACCCGAAATCTATTCTGACCCATACCGCGATGGGTGATTACTGGAACTATGAACGCAAGCTCTCGAGCGCCGAAGCGGAATATAAGCAGGCGATTTCACTCGAGCCGACGAACCCCGCTCTGCATCAGAAACTTGCCCGGTTCTACATCGCGACAAAACGTCTTCCGGAGGCCGAAGCCAAATACATCGAAATGACGACGATTACTCCGGATGATGAAGGCCCATTGCTCGTTCTGGGGGATTACTACGCGGCCACCGGCAAACCTGAGAAGGCCATTGAGACCTATCGGAGGGCCGAGACCCTGAAACCCAAGTCGCTTCTCCCAAAGAAAAGGCTCGCGGCCCTGTACTTGGCGACGCAAAAACTCGACGAGGCCGAAAAAGTAGTGGCGGCCGTCTTGGAGAACAATCCCAAGGATACCGAGGGGTTGTTCTTCACTGCCCGTCTCCAACTCGCCAAGAACAAGCCCAAGGACGCGATCGAGATGCTTCAGCGCGTGATCAAACAAGAGCCAGGAGACGCAAACACGCGCTATTTCCTCGGTCTGGCCTACGCTCAAATGAACGATTCGCTACAGGCTCGACGGGAGCTGGCCGAAGCCGTGAAGCTCTCGCCAAAGCATATCCCGGCGCGTCTGGCCCTCGGTACGATTTACCTTTCAGAATCGTCGTGGAATCTTGCCATTGAGCAAGCGGACAATGTGCTCAAGCTGCAACCAAAGAATCTTGTCGCCCATGCGTTGAAAGGGAACGCACTGCTCGTCAAAAAGGATTTGGATA
Organism: Nitrospirota bacterium; assembly: GCA_005877815.1. GTDB lineage: Bacteria > Nitrospirota > Nitrospiria > Nitrospirales > NS-4 > NS-4. The sequence continues at coordinate 3,258 of VBOG01000164.1, read as the reverse complement.
AGGCAAAGCTGGAGTTTCAGCAGGTCATCGAGTTGGCGCCAAGCCAACCCGAAGGCTATGCGAAGCTTGGCGTCGTGGCGATGGGGCAACGACGAACCAAGGATGCCCTGGCTCTGTTTGAAACAGCGTTGACCAAGGCTCCTGATTCCATCGAGACGCTAAGCGCCATCATGTCTATCTATGTCTCTGAGGGGCAGCCCAAGAAAGCTCTTGAGCGAGGACTCGAGCAGCTCAAAAAATCGCCCAAGAACAGCCGGGTTTACAATTTACTCGGGCAGGTCTCGTTGGTCCTCAAAGATCCGGTGCAGGCGGAAAACTATTTCAATAAAGCCATTGAGGCCGATCCCAATCAAATGCAGGCCTATGTCAGTCTTGGCACTCTGTATGCGAGTCAAGACAATCCCGAAAAAGCCATCGAAAAATTCGAAGCCAGTTTGAAAGTGAAACCGGATCATGCCCCGGCCTATGCGCTGATGGGTACGATCTATGACCGCTTGAAGGACTATGACAAAGCCAAGGCAAACTACGAGAAGGCCTTGCGTATCAACCCCAAACTCGCGGCGGCCGCGAATAACCTGGCATGGCTCTATGCGGACAAAGGCGAAAACATGGATACGGCCCTGACCTTGGCGCAGACCGCCAGAGAACAAATGCCGCAAGACCCAAATGTCGCCGATACGCTTGGGTGGGTGTACTACAAGAGAAACACGTATTTGAAGGCGATCAGCTATTTGAAAGAAGCGGCAGAGAAATCACCCAATAATCCGATTGTCCAATATCACCTCGGCATGGCGTATCACAAAAACGGCGACAAGGAGGCTGCCAAAAAGAACCTCACCACCTCGCTGAAGCTGAGCGGCAATTTCCCGGGGTCGGAAGAAGCGAAAAAGACCCTCGAGCAGCTGTAGGGGCGGGTTTAGCCCCCCGATCCGGATGAAAGGATGACCCGCGAAGGGTCACAGCCTCCAGTAGAACAGGGATCCCAAGGACTGCTCGGCGAGAACGCCTTTGACATCGACAAAGACACCCTTGTCTCGAGTCTTCAGAGGCTGCAGCAGCTTGGTCAGCTCCATTTCCTTGTAGGCCTTGTGCGCGACCGCCAGCACCATCCCATCCACATCTCGGATCTCTTCCCAAGCGGACAATCGGATGCCATACTCGACCACGGCCTCCGCCGCTTCGGCTAAAGGATCATGGACGATGACGTCGATTCCATACTCGCGCAGTTCGGCGATGATATCCGAAACCCTGCTGTTCCGCAGGTCCGGCACGTCTTCCTTGAAGGTGAGCCCCAGCACGGCGACACGAGGACCTTTCAGCGGCCGTTCCAGCCTGCTCATCAGCTTGACGGTTTGTTCGGCGACGAATTTTCCCATTCCATTATTGATGCGGCGGCCGGCCAGAATGACTTGCGGGTGGTATCCGACCGACTCCGCTTTATGCGTCAGGTAGTACGGGTCCACCCCGATACAATGTCCACCAACCAGGCCTGGATAAAATTTGAGGAAGTTCCATTTAGTCCCGGCCGCTTCCAGGACCGCTTTCGTATCAATGCCGAGGCGATGGAAGATCAGCGCAAGTTCGTTCATCAGCGCAATGTTGAGATCCCGCTGGGTGTTCTCGATCACCTTCGCCGCTTCGGCGACCTTTATGCTTGGCACCCGGTGCACGCCGGCCTTGACGACCAGCGAGTACGTGTCCGCGACGACCTCCAAGGATTCAGCATCCTGTGCTGACACCACTTTGATGATCTTTGCCAACGTATGCTCTTTGTCGCCGGGATTGATCCGTTCCGGTGAATAGCCGACCTTGAAATCCACGCCGCATTTCAGTCCCGAGATGCGTTCGAGAATCGGCCGGCAGACATCCTCGGTCACTCCGGGGTACACGGTGGACTCATACACGACGATACTCCCACGGGATAAATTCGCGCCGATCGTTTCCGAGGCTCTGATCAACGCGGTGAGGTCAGGTTGATGCGCGTCATTGATGGGTGTCGGCACCGCGACGATGATGAAATCTGTCGTCTTCAGTTCAGAAGGATCCGACGTGTACGTCACCTTGGCGGTCTGAAGATCCGCGGCGGATACTTCGCCCGTGCGGTCCACGCCACGGCGGAGCTCCTCAATTTTCTCCTTATTGATGTCGAAACCAATAACCGATCCCTGCTTGCCGAAAGCCACAGCGATCGGAAGGCCGACATAGCCCATCCCCACTACCGCGATTCGACGTTTCTTACCCATATCCTCCGCCTCCGCGATCCGCGATCCTACCACCACTGCCATTCGTGTGTCACGAGGACATGCACGCCAAGCGCCAAATTCGTGACTCCGTGCGCGACAATGCATGGCCAGATCCGGCCGGTCCGGTACAGGAGCAAAGTATACGCGGCTCCCGCAAACATGCCGGCAAGCCAAAGATGATGCTCCAACCCAAAGAGAACAATCGTCGCGACAAATGAAAAGGCCGTGAAGGTCCCGAGCGGGATAGACTCAAACCGCGAAGTGACTAAATACCGCAGCAGAAACGAACGCCAGAAGAGTTCCTCCATAATAGGCACCACCACAGCCGCCCCGAATAATCTCACGCCAGCCAGAACCATCCCCCATCCATGGCCCGCTTTAAACGGATCATACCCGGTTGGTGTGCCTTGCATCGCCCACGGCCAGTCCATTCTGACCCAGGCCAAATAGACGACCAGGCCGGTGGCCACGGTGACAAGACCTTCCCCTGCCTTGCAAAACATTCGGTCCTTCAGTTCTTCATAGCTCGGCCAGAAATACGCGAGCGCCCCGAGAACAATCGTCGTCTTCGCAGGGTAGAGCCAGAGATCTGCGACCGGTCCCCAGGAGGCCAGGCCGGGATTGTTGTGGCTCAACCATACTATCGCCTGGGCGAGCGCGATGAATGACATGTACGCCGCAAAAGGGAGAATGCGAGGGATCACGACCGGAGATGGTTATCCTGTCTGGCCGAAAGAAGCAAGAGGGAGGGGTCAAAGAAAAGGGCCGGCCCGATGTTCGATCGAGCCGGCCCATGGATGGGCGTTGTTAAGTCGAGCGCACGAGTCTCAAGCGTAGGCTTTGATTCTCTTCCCGACGCCGCTTCCAACCCCAGAGGCCCAGACCAGCCAAGCCAGAGCCCAACAGGATGAGCGACGCAGCCTCAGGAATGGGTGAATTGATGATATCGCCGCTAGCAATGGCCGTCGAGGGTAGCAAAAAGTTGAGAGTTAGACTCCCAGCGAAGGGGCCGGGA
>VBOG01000163.1 GCA_005877815.1 Nitrospirota bacterium | reverse complement strand
TACCTCACCACCTACGCACTCTTTACGCCCAGTAAATCCGAACAACGCTTGCCACCTCTGTCTTACCGCGGCTGCTGGCACAGAGTTAGCCGTGGCTGCTTCTGGAGGTACCGTCCGAGCGGTTATCCGCCCCATCTTCCCTCCTGAAAGGGGTTTACAACCCGAAGGCCTTCATCCCCCACGCGGCGTCGCTGCGTCAGGCTTTCGCCCATTGCGCAATATTCCTCACTGCTGCCTCCCGTAGGAGTCTGGCCCGTGTCGCAGTGCCAGTGTGGCTGGTCGTCCTCTCAGACCAGCTACCCGTCGGAGCCTTGGTGGGCCGTTACCCCGCCAACAAGCTGATAGGACGTGAGCTCATCCTCAGGCGCCGCACCCACGGTACGGCTTTCCGACAATCTCTTACGAGTCTGTCGGGCATGGTCGGCATTAGCTCCCCTTTCGAGGAGTTATTCCCCACCCGAGGGCAGATTACCCACGCATTACTCACCCGTTTGCCACTTTACAACCGTATTGCTACGGCTTCTCGTTCGACTTGCATGTGTTAAGCGCGCCGCCAGCGTTCGTTCTGAGCCAGGATCAAACTCTCAAAAAGAGACTTCTCGAAACTTCAACTCAAGGGCCGCCACTTCAATACACCATATTCAGTTTTCAAAGAGCGCGTCATCCAATTTCTGGACAACCTCGGCATTATATGCGCGAGTCGGCTTCCTGTCAACCCGTTTTCAATTCACTTGAAGGAATCTACTGCGGCAGGCAAGTCGTCAAGATAGCAATATACATAACATAGCGGTCCATCAGCGTCAAGCCATGAACAAGCACATTTGTCGATTTCTGAGTAACGCTTGCACCTATACGCGATGCGGTAGGATAATCGCGGTATGAATGGATCTTGGACTCGACGGCATGTGCTGAAAATCGCTGCCGCCACAGCGGTTGGCGGGCTTCTCGGTAAGGAGGTGAAGGCAGCATCCTTCTTTGGCCGGATGTTCGCTGTCCCCGCCAGGGACACAAGTTATTTCACCCCGAACGAGAAATTTTACATTGTCAATTATTCGGATTCCCCTTTTAGTCTGTCAAGGGACCTCAACGCAGAACAGTGGCAACTTTCGATTGGCGGTGCGGTGAAGAAATCCGTTGTTCTCCGTTATGCTGATATCCTCAAGCGTCAACCTCTGGATCAAGCGGTGACGTTGGAATGCATTGACAATCTTCCTGGCGGCGACAGCATGGGAACAGCCATGTGGCGCGGCATCTCACTCAAGTCGCTGCTCGAGGATTTAGGTGCAGATCGTGACACTGCTCGGGACATCGTGTTTCGCGCGGCGGATGGGTACGATGATAGCATCTCTTTCGAACGGGCGATGCGTGGAGATGTTTTGCTGGCCTACATGATGAACGGCGTGCGGCTTCCGAAGGCTCACGGTTTTCCGCTGCGAGCCGTGGTCCCAGGCATTTACGGCATCAAGAACGTGAAGTGGATCACCGAGATCGAGGTCTACGAAGGAGACTATAAAGGCTACTGGCAGAGAAAAGGCTGGACCGACGACGGCACCATCAAGATTGCATCTCGCATTGACAGCCCGGGACATTACCAAATTCTTCAAGGCAAAGAGCACCTCTTTAAGGGCATCGCCTATGGTGGGCCGTCAACGATTAAGCAGGTGGAAATTAGCTTCGATGGTGGCAAGACCTGGAACAATGCTCCCTTCGAATTGCCTCTTTCTCCATATACCTGGGTGATCTGGTATTACAATTGGGCGCCACCTAAAACCGGAACGTATCAAGTGTGTGTGCGCGCCATTGACGTCAAGGGCCATGTTCAGACTTCAGAAATTGTCCGGCCTCAACCTGCGGGAGCCAGCGGCCTTCACATCATCGTTGCCATTGTGGATCATTTTTAAGGGAAGATATGAGCGATCCCGCTGACTCTTCCTCCCCCGACATTCCTCCGGTCAAAATTGATCCAGAAATTGCTCAAGGCGCATACGCGACGGGCTGTGTCATCCATCGTCACCCGAGTCGTTGCGACACCGGCTCATTTAAAGCGGGCACTCAGCGCATTCCGGGAAAATTTCAGACAATACGAGAAACGCCACCGCTCGGTCGATCTTCCGCCGGAGAATAGTCGTGCTAGTGCTGGACAGGTCAAGGATCTCTATACCAAAGTGCAAGTCAAGGATGCCCTCCTCGGAGGTGCATTCTCCAATTCCATGTCCATCATGCATACGTCAGAGGAATTCATTCTGGATTTTCTGACCACGTTTCCCCTGGCCCCTAAAGTGAATGCTAGAGTGAACGTCAGCCCTCCACATGCACGACGCATCATCAACATTCTTGGAGACAACATTGCGCAGTACGAAGACCGCTTCGGCAAGATTGACGACGGCTCACCGCCTCATGAACCGAAGGCGGCCTTTAACTTGAACTGACACAGAGCCAAGGCTTCGTGGGCGTTCATTCTCCAACCTGATACCCCTTCTCCTCCATGCAACGCTTATACAGGGCGTCCCGCATCGGCTCAAGATCTGCGCTTCCTTGGGAGGCGGGCCGTGGGGGCGGATACGCCTCTATGGCAATTCGGTCGCATTCATAATTATCGAGTTTGAACCGCGCTTCACCTCCGAGTGGAATTTTCCAACCATAACCTGCAGGGGAACATGCAACGAGGATTATGATGAGGAACACAAGAATGTAGCGCATGCCAACCCTCCATTGGCCGATCGTCGCCTGACACGTCGGCAAGCGATTCTTTCTCCGGTCAGTTGTAAAAACAAGCGACAAGGGCCTAGTTGATCTTGTCGATCTTAATGGAAAGATCCCGTAACTGCTCAGGACTGACCGGTGACGGCGCCTCAGTCATGAGGCATTGGGCCTTTTGGGTTTTGGGGAAAGGGATCACGTCACGGATGGAATCGGCTCCTCCAAGGAGCATGACCAGACGATCCAGGCCGAAGGCAATGCCACCGTGAGGCGGAGCGCCGTACTCCAGTGCTTCTAAGAGGAAACCGAACTTGGCCGACGATTCCTCTTTGCCGATGCCGAGCAGGTCGAACAGTTTGCTTTGCACTTCCCGGCGATGGATGCGAATGCTCCCACCGCCAATTTCGTTCCCGTTCACAACCATGTCATACGCCTTGGCGCGCGCTTTCACGGGGGCCGACTCAAGCGAACCGATGTCCTCATCCAATGGCGCGGTGAACGGATGGTGCACGGCCACGAACCGTTTGTCTGCTTCGTCATAATTCAACAAGGGGAAGTCAAGGACCCATAGCGGCCGCCATGCCTCCTTGTCAATCAGATTGAGTTCTTCCGCAAGAAGCAACCTGAGTCGGCCGAGCACGTCATAGACGATCTTCGGTTGGTCGGCTCCAAAAATGACAAGATCACCGGGTTCGGCAGAAGGCAATGCGGCGACCAGAGCAGGGGCATTCAGGAACTTCGCGATCACTGATTCGAGCTGGCGATCAGAAGCAATCTTTACCCAGGCCAACCCCTTCGCGCCGAAGGCCTTGGCCGTCTCACCCAATGCGTCAATCCGGCTACGCGCGAAGCTTCCTCCGCCCTTCACGATCAGTGCTTTGACGATCCCACCTTTGCCAACTGTCTCTTTAAAGACCTTGAACTCGGTATGTGCAGCGAATGCGGTGAGATCATGGAGGGGCATATCAAAACGCAGATCAGGCTTGTCCGATCCATACCTGTCCATCGCCTTTTGATAACTAAGTCTTGGGAAGGGTATGGCGAGTGAGATGCCGCGTGTCGTCTGAAAGACGACGCTGATCATCTGCTCAGCGAGTGCCATGACCTGTTCGCGATCCACAAACGCCATTTCAAGATCGATCTGAGTGAACTCCGGCTGCCGATCAAAACGGAGATCCTCATCTCGAAAGCAGCGCGCGATCTGATAGTAGCGGTCGGTGCCTGCCACCATCAAAATCTGTTTAAAGAGCTGCGGCGATTGGGGCAACGCAAAGAAACTGCCGGGATTGACGCGACTGGGGACGAGATAGTCCCGAGCACCCTCGGGGGTGCTTTTAGTCAGCATCGGTGTTTCGACTTCAAGAAACGCCTGCTCGTTCAGAAAGGAACGGACGCACGCAGTCACCTGGTGACGCAACGCCAACAGCCGCTGCATCTTGGGCCGGCGGAGATCCAAATATCGATATTTGAGGCGCAGGACATCGGTGATGTCCGCATCATCTTCAATCATGAACGGCGGCGTCTTGGCCTCGTTCAGAATTTCTAAGCAGTCAACCATGACATCAATGTCGCCAGTAGGAAGATTTGGATTGGCCATTCCCGTCGGTCGAGGGGACACGATCCCCGAAATGCAGATGACAAACTCATTCCTTAAAGGTTGGGCTTGTTCATGTGCCAGGGGGTTGATGTCGGAATTGAACACCACTTGAGTGATGCCGGTATGGTCTCGCAGGTCAATGAACACCAAGCCTCCATGGTCTCGGCGCCGTTGGACCCAGCCCATCAAGCGCACCGCCTTGCCGATTTCTGCCGCCCGGAGCTGTCCACACATATGAGTGCGGGTCTTCATGATGCGCGTATGCTCCGCTGTCGACGGGTTCGGCTCGCATCCGGAGACCCAAAAGCCGCTGCTTTGAGCCGGTGGATTTCATCGTCCCTGAGAAAACGAAATTCTCCGGCCTGAAGAGATCCCAAGGACAAGGGCCCGAACCGGATCCGCTTGAGTTTCAGCACCGGATGCCCCACGGCTTCCAACATGCGCTTGACCTGGTGTGTTCGTCCTTCAAAAATAGTGAGCTCAATCCAGGAATTTTGTTCAGCCTTCCTGACCTTCTTCACATGAGCGAGGGCTGTCACGCCGTCCTCCAATCGCACGCCGTTTTCCAGGTCACGAATTTCCTCTGTGTTCAGCGTTCCCTTGATTTTTGTCAAATACGTCTTCGCGATATGATATCGGGGGTGCAAAAGGCGTTGCGCCAGCTCGCCATCATTGGTCAGCAGCAGCAGCCCTTCCGTATCATAGTCAAGCCGTCCCACCGGGAAGACCCGTTGTTTTACCCCGCGCAAAAAGTGTTGCACCATGACGCGATCTTCTTTTGCTGCGCCTTCCAGCGTCGTGAGGACATCGGCGGGCTTATGAAGAAGGACATAAGCTTTGGGAGCAGGAGGTTTAAGATGATGTCCGTCCACTTTGACATGATCTGTTTCTGGATCGACTTTCACCCCCATTTCGGACACGACCTGTCCATTCACGGTGACACGACCACTTCGAATCATGTCCTCGGCGTGTCGTCGGGAGGCTAGACCACTATCGGCGATGACTTTTTGTAAGCGAATCTCCATCATTCCCATTCAATCGTGCTCGGCGGCTTTGAACTGATATCGTATACGACCCGATTCACGCCTTTGACCTCATTGATGAGACGAGTCGAGATGCGAGCCAGCACCTCGTTGGGGAGCCGTGCCCAATCCGCCGTCATGCCGTCGACACTCGTTACAGCCCGAACAGCCACCACATTGTCATATGTTCGCTGGTCTCCCATCACGCCGACGGTGCGAATCGGAAGCAAGACTGCGAACGCCTGCCAGAGCTTGGGATAGAGGCCAGCCTGGCGGATCTCTGCTTCCACAATCGCATCTGCCTCACGCAGAATGACCAGTCGCTCTTTGGTGACCGGTCCAAGGATCCTGATGGCGAGGCCTGGACCTGGAAAGGGATGTCTGCCGATCACTACATCCGGAAGACCGAGTTCTCTGCCGAGCTCCCGAACTTCGTCTTTGAATAATTCCCTTAATGGCTCGATGAGCTTCAAACGCATTTTGGCCGGCAGGCCCCCGACATTATGATGTGTCTTGATCGTTGCAGACGGACCCTTAAAACTTACGCTTTCGATGACGTCCGGGTAGAGCGTCCCCTGGACGAGCCAATTCGAGGTGGCGCCGCAATGGGTGATCTGCTCGAACTCACGGATGAAGAGACGTCCGATAATCTTTCGCTTTCGTTCGGGATCACTGACCCCGGTCAACCCCGAGAGAAAGCGAGTCGTTGCGGCAATTACTTTCAACTTCATCTTGAAGTGCTTGGCAAACGTTTCTCGAACGATGTCGCCCTCTCCTTTTCGTAAGAGGCCGTTGTCTACAAAGACGCATGTTAATTGATCCCCAATCGCCTCATGCGTAAGAACGGCTGCTACGGAGGAATCTACCCCGCCACTCAGGGCACACAGAACCTTTTTATGGCCCACTTGAGCGCGAATGCTCTCGACAGCCTCGGCGATAAACGAGCGCATGGTCCAATCCGCCTGGCAACCGCAGACTTCCCGCACAAAGTTCCGAAGAATTGACGTTCCCCCTTCTGTGTGCGCAACTTCTGGATGAAATTGAAGACAATAGATGGATCGTCCTGGAACCACAGTGGTCATGGCAGCCACGGGCGAATTGGCCGTGCAGGCGATCGCCTGGAATCCTGGAGGCATCACGTCTATCCGATCACCGTGCGACATCCAGACCGTCGGACGATGGTTGTGATTCGCCAAGCCTTTAAAAAGACCTGAGTGATCGGAGATCTGTAGTTCGGCAGGGCCGAACTCCCGGTGGGCTGCCCGCGCCACCTTGCCGCCCAGTAAATGCGTCACTAATTGCATGCCATAACAAATGCCGAGAACAGGAATGCCGGCCTCGAGGAGAGCAGGATGAACGGACGGCGCTTTCCGATCGTAGACGCTTGAAGGTCCTCCCGAGAGAATGAGGCCACGGGGATGTTCATCGAGGATACGGGACAGCGGTACGTTATATGGCAGAATCTCAGAATAGACATGGGCCTCTCGGACCCGGCGGGCGATCAACTGCGTGTACTGAGAGCCGAAGTCTAGGACAAGAATTTTCTCGTGAGAGGATGTCATGCGCAGCGAGGAGAACTACAGTTCAGCCTCAGTCCGGTAGTTCGGAGCCTCCTTTGTGATAATGACATCATGAACATGGCTCTCGCGTAATCCTGCGGCGGTGAGGCGAATAAACCGGGCCTTTTTCTGCATGTCGGCAATCACCCGGCATCCGCAGTATCCCATGCCTGCGCGCAGGCCGCCAACCAATTGATATACAATACCACTCATTGTTCCCCGATATGGCACGCGTCCCTCAATCCCTTCCGGGACTAATTTCTGGACCGGCCGATCCCCCTGAGCATAACGATCGCGTCCACCACGTTCCATGGCCCCGATGGATCCCATGCCTCGGTAGACCTTATAGGTGCGTCCTTGGAACAGCACTGTTTCTCCAGGACTTTCCTCCGTTCCGGCAAAGAGCCCTCCAACCATGATCGTCGACGCGCCGGCGGCAATCGCTTTTGTGAGGTCACCGGAATATTTGATGCCGCCATCGGCGATGATCGGCACCTTGGCCTTCGCCGCGGCCTTCGAGCATTCAGCAATGGCCGTCAATTGCGGTACCCCCGCTCCTGCGACAATTCGGGTTGTACAAATAGATCCCGGCCCCACACCAACTTTGAGTCCATCGGCTCCGGCAGCGATAAGGTCGCGCACCGCTTCCTTCGTGGCAATGTTGCCTGCCACTACCTCGATGTCTGGAAATTTGTGTTTGAGGGCACGTACCGTCTCAATCACACCTGTGCTGTGACCATGCGCAGTGTCCACAACAATGACATCCACGCCCGCTGCCCTCAGCAGAGGCACGCGTTCCTCCGCATCACGCCCGACACCGACTGCGGCACCTACCCGCAACCGTCCATGCTCATCCTTGCATGCATCCGGATATTTAATGCGTTTTGCAATATCCTTGATCGTGATGAGGCCCTTGAGCTCAAAGCGGTTGTTGACGACCAGCAGCTTTTCAATCCGGTGCTGATGCAGAATCTCGCGAGCCTTGTCCAAGGTCGTGCCTTCCGGGGCGGTGATCAGGTTTTCTCGCGTCATGACCTGAGAAATTTTCAAATCCATCCGATTTTCAAAACGAAGGTCCCGGTTCGTGACGATCCCGACGAGTTTGCCTTGCTTAGTCACCGGAATCCCAGAAATACGGTATTGGGCCATGATCTTATGTGCGTCTCTGATGGTATGGTCCGGAGAAATCGTCACCGGATTCAGAATCATGCCGCTCTCTGATTTCTTGACCTTGTCGACTTCCGCGGCTTGATCGGCGGCCGTCAATACGCGGTGGATGATTCCCATCCCCCCTTCACGAGCCAAAGCAATCGCCAGGCGCGATTCGGTTACAGTGTCCATGGCGGCGCTGACGATCGGAATATTGATGACAATGCGGCGGGTCAGATGCGTCCGGGTGTCGGTTTCTGTCGGTAGGACCGAGGACTTCCCGGGAAGCAACAGCACGTCGTCGAAGGTGAGGCCTAACGGTACAGAAGACTGCAACATGAGCGCGCCTTTACTGTTTCGGCGTCGACCACAACTGCGTGCCAGGGGCGTCGGGGCTGATGGCCTTTTTCTCCAACAGAACCGAGGATTCTGACTCAGCCACCTCAACCTGTTCCCGTAAATTGAGTTCTCCCTCATCAGCAGTCATAAACTGCTGCACCCTGAAGTTCGAGCTGTCGAGCACGAAAATGGAACCCCGCTTGTCGACCGTGAGACCATAGGGGAAATTGAATTGACCGGGTGCGCCTCCGAACCCACCCCATTGTGTTTCGAAGTTCCCATCCCGGTCGAATTTCTGGATCCGATGATTGCCGGAATCTGATACATAGAAGAACCCATCGCGATCACAACTCACACCCCACGGGTTCCAGAATTGACCCGGCTCCTGCCCCTTGCTGCCGAAGGACCCCAAGAGCTGCGGCAGGAAATTGGTGCTCGTATCGAATTTCTGCACGCGATGATTGCCCATATCCACGACGTACACGGCACCATCATTTTCATCCACTGCCATTCCACGCGCAAAATAGAACTGGCCGTCGGCATTGCCGAAGCTGCCCCAGGCCATGACAAACTCGCCGGTCCGGTCGAATTTCTGGACACGGAAATTCGCGCTGTCTACGATATACACATAGCCGCGCTTATTATCTACAGCAACGCCCCAAGGCGCATTGAATTGTCCATCCCCGCCTCCCTGGCGACCCCATTTGGACAGGTAGGCTCCGGTTTTCGCGTCGAAGCGCTGAATACGATGATTGCCGGTATCGCAGACATAGACCACTCCCTTATCGTCAACAGCAATGCCCGTAGGGTTCTGAAAGTTCGACGGAGCGGTGCCGAACATGCCCCACAGCTGCACAAAGTTTCCTGCATTATTGAACTTCTGGACCCGGCAATTGCCCGTATCCACCACGTAGAGATCGCCGTGCTGGTCGCATGTCAATCCGAAAGATGGCGTGCCGAATTCCCCCCCATGCAGGAGATGGGCGCCGCTTCCGGCCTTACCCCAAGTGGAGACACAGACGTATCCCGATGTATTGACCAGAATGGAATTGGTCGCGGGAGCGGAAATATTCCCGCCTCCATCCTTGAACCACGCATAGACTGTTTTCTGCCCGTCCCCTGAGGAAAGTGTCGCAGGAACGGTCGCGCCGAATTTCCCAATCGGGTCAACCTCTACCCAACCCGGCGTCGTCGCCGTGGGCGCCGCGGGGGTCTCCGAGATGTAGTATCCGGTAACGCCGGAGTCCACATCATTTGCCGAGATCGTCAAAATGACGTCATGGAGGTTCGTCATGAACGCGCCATGATTGATGATCATGTAGGGATTCTGGGGCGCGGCCACGTCGATCATCGACGGTGTCGCTTCAACCTCTGGGGAAGCGGCACTTTCGGTGCCGTCGGCGGCGAGCGCCGTCAAGACAAACCGATAGGTCGTACCATTCGCCAAGCCGATGTGTGTGTAAGGGGAGGTCACCCCTTCTATGCAGGTACCGATCTGTTTTGTGACTCCCGGCTCCGTATGATAATAGAGGTTGTAGGACGCGGCTCCCGGCACGTCGAGCCAGCCCAAGGTGACCTCTGTATCTGCGGCCTTCGCAGTAAGGGAGGATGGAGCAGGAAGCTCTCCGACCGCCCTGGAAGCCTGAACCGGTTCGTGGTGGCCTTCCGCCGGCGCGTATTTCAATACCCGGGCATTCCCGCTATCCACGACATAGACAAAGCCCTCACGGTCAACGTCAATACCATATGGAAAGTTGAGTTGACCGACGGTCTTCCCACGATTGCCCCATTGGCACACGAAGACGCCATTCCCGGTAAATTTCTGAATCCGGTGGTTGTTCGTGTCGACGACATACACGTTGCCCAGCGCATCGACGGCCACACCCCATGGAGCATTAAAATCGCCGGGACCTTTGCCTTCCCGTCCCCACTTCGCGAGAAAATTTCCACGGCTATCAAATTTTTGAATGCGATTGTTGATCTCATCCGTGACGTAAATATTGCCCGTAAAATCCACGGCCAGCCCGCGGCAATAAAAGAAGGCTCCGTCGAAGGCCCCTTCTTTTCCCCACATGAGCAACGGCTCGCCTTCTGCCGTGTATTTCTGAACGCGATTGTTCAGTGTATCCGCGATATAGATGTTGTCGTCCTTGTCGACGGCCACTCCCCAGGGATTGTCGAAGACGCCCTGCGACGCCCCCTTCCACGCAAATCCGAACTTTCCCCAGACCGTCAGGAAGTTCCCGTCCTTATCGAACTTTTGAATTCGATGATTGTTGCTGTCTACAACGATGAGGTTTCCCTCGGAATCGCACGCCAATCCCCGAGGATAATAGAACTGGCCTTCCGCATCGCCCGGTTCGTCGCCCCAACGGGCCAGGAACTTTCCTTCTTTGTCGAACTTCTGGATGCTGTGGGTATCGGTATCGGCGATGTAAATATTCCCGTCACGGTCCAGCGCAATGCCGGTGGGTGACTTCAACTCACCGTCGTCGTAGCCCTCGCTCCCGAACTGCAGGACCACCTGGTAGGGCGCCGGAATGCCCATGACTTCCTCGGACTCCTGGCTTTCCCCCTTCTTCGTCACCGCCGTGACCACATAGTGGTAGCAGGTGCCGTTGGCCAAATCAGTGTGAAGGTACGGCGGGGCTGCCGTGTCGATCAGATTGCCGTTCTCCTTGGTCACCCCGATCTTGGTTTTGAACCGTTCGGCTCCCACCGCATCATAACGAAACCGATCATACTCTTTGCCTTCTTTCGTCACACCGGCGGAAGTCTTGAAGTAGACGTTATAAAAAAGAGCGTCAGGCACCGGATCCCAGCGAAGGGTCAACTGTGCATCGCCGATCAGCACCTCGGGATGCTGCGGCGCGGACGGTAATTCTGATTTTTCAGTAACGGTTCCGCCGCCTTCCGGAATGGGCTCATTAGCAGTGGGCATCAATTGACGTTTCAAATCGCGGTCGTCCGCGTCCTGTATCATGGAACTCTCCTTAACTTAGGGGAATTTCGAAAATGACATTCGAGTCTACCACCCGTTTCTCAATCAAGTCAAGAAAAGCAAGCCCGAACAGAGATGAAAAACCAGCGATTCGACAGGGGTTTTGCAGAGAATGGCACCTGCGACTCGGAGAGAAAAAACGATTTATCGCGATGCGGTTTCTTGGAGCCTCACGAGGCGTTCGGAGGCGTCCAGAATATCCGGGATGCTCCCATAGAGTTGCGTGGCTTTTCCCATTGCGCCATCTTCCTCATATAACAATCCCAAGTGATACTTTACGTAGATCAGAGACATCCCTTGGCATCGGGAGTCCCCTAAGGCCCGCTCCATCAATCGAATAGCTTCCGAACGACGCTGTTGGCTTTTATGGCATACTGCGGCCATTGCACAGGCGTCAATGTATCGCTCGGATTGTGAGCCCAGCGCCTGAAACATCTCAATGGCTTCATCAAAAAGCCCCATCTCTGTGTACGCCAAACCCAGCGCATAATCACTGTCTCCGTTCTGACCCGGATGCGCAAGCGGGACGGCCTCCGACACGATCGAAGTCTGAACGCTCTTAGCAGACTCTGGCGAAATCTCCGGCTGCCCGTCATCGGTTTCGACGACCTCGAGCATCACGACATCGTCGGCCCCGCGATCTGAGGCCTTGACGACGGTCGGTGACACTGCCAACTCCAATCCTTCCGAAATGGACTCGATGGGGCCATCCGCGGCCGAAGAAGCGCCAACCGCGGTGCCGTTTACAGGAGCGCCACTTGCAAGCGCACGTAATTCAAGAAAGTCGCTTTGATCAGGTTCCATCGCGAGGAAGGCGTCAGCCAGATCGATGGCCGCCTCTTTCCGGCCCTGCGCGAGACACTCTTTCACAATCGAGTACAAAATGTCGTACGCCGTTGCGGCATCCCCCTTCTTCAAGTACACCAACCCCAAAAGGCTTTGGTAATCGCTGCGGTCAGGCTCCGCCAAGAGAAGGGTTCTCGTCATCCGCTCCGCTTTTTCAATCTCATTGGCCGCGAGCAACCGTTGGACTTCAGTTAAAGACGCCGGCGGTTCTTCTGAGGGCACAGGATCCTGCTCCGGCTTCAGACTTTCAGCGTGAAATTCGACTATCCCAGAATCGTGAGACTTCACCGAGGTCTCGCTGATGACTGCCTCAGTCGCGGGTTCATCAGTGAGCGTCACAACCATCTTTCCTGAGTCGGCTGACATACTGTTTTCGTTTGTCTCG
>VBOG01000031.1:5734-6049 GCA_005877815.1 Nitrospirota bacterium | reverse complement strand
CCGTAACGCAAATCGGAAAGGATACGACGACGTGGTGTTTGCGGGATTCGGCTTCGATGCGTCAGCACAGGATGCAATCGACAGCGGTAGCCATCCGAAGTTGCGCCTACACATGGCGCTCATACGCCCGGACGTGGCTATGGGTGACCTACTGAAGACTCAGCCAGGCAGCCAGCTTTTCAACGTCTTTAGTGCGCCACGAGTGAAAGGGCCAACAAAGCAGAACGATGGGGAATATCGCCTCGAGGGCGAGGGAATGGATGTCTATGACCCTGTCAGTAATACGCCTTTTCCAACAGACAACGAGCGTATTGC
>VBOG01000031.1:4228-5589 GCA_005877815.1 Nitrospirota bacterium | reverse complement strand
TGATCCGCCTGGAAACGAGGGATTGCGGGTGTTAGAGATAAAGTAGAACGATGCCTGAAGACTCAATTCCCATCCAGCCAGTCGAAAATCCAATCATCTGCTCCCCATACAAGGAGCCGGAGGAGCATTGGCTCTATGACACGCACACCGGTATTCCGAGCAAGATGCCAAAGCGGCGTCCGGCGAGTTATTGGTTCAAGACTGAACGCACCGGCAGCGCGCAGATGTCTCTCCTTGCCGAGGAAGAACGTGACGATCTGCCCCTTGTGAATGCACTACGGGAGGACGTGAAACGTTGGCGGGAATCAGGCTGGGAAAACGCGTCAGAGACAACGAAGAAATTACTGAGGCATTGGTGGCGTGAAGATCGAGGCCGGCGTCTGTTCTTTTGTCAAGTCGAAGCGGCTGAGACGATCATTTATTTGCAAGAGATCCTGGCGCAAGGGAAGAAACCCCGATGGACACCGAAACTCGGGGTCGATGAATATTACACGCTTTCCAAAGGGCATAATCCGCGGCCACAAGAATGGGTGACGAAGATTGCGCAGCATCCTAAGTTGGTCGATATTCCACACGAGCCGGGCTTGAGACCTATTCCACGTCACGCATGCAAGATGGCGACGGGGAGCGGAAAGACAGTTGTGATGGCTATGCTGATCTCATGGGCATTCTGCAATCGTGGCACGAAGTCTGGAGACCCACGTTTTCCCCGCCGTACCTTGGTTGTTTGCCCTATGAACAGTTTGATTTGGTGCCGAGTTCAATTCGTCCGGAGCTAGCCAAAAGTAAAGTGCTGGTCACAAACTGGCACTGGTTCAGCCCAGAGTCGGAAATGATTAAGGTAGGTGGTGTAACTGTGGGCAGGTTAGGTCCTGAAACGCCGGAAGCCTTCGCGAAGAACCGGCTGGGAGACTTGTGGGATACGGAGCCGCTGATGGTGCTGAATGACGAAGGCCACCACGCATATCGACCAGCACCGGTCGGTGAAGATGAAGATCTTACCACGGAAGAGAAGGCGGACCGTGAAGAGGCAACAGTTTGGGTGTCTGGATTGGATAAGATCAATTCTGCATGTGGCATTTCGTTATGCGTCGATTTATCGGCCACGCCATTCTACATCCATGGTAGCGGTCATCCTGAAGGTGCACCGTTCCCGTGGATAGTTAATGACTTCAGCTTAGTAGATGCGATCGAGAGTGGCATCACAAAGATTCCTCGCCTCCCGGCTATTGATAACACCGGACGACCAGATCCGAAGTATTTCAAATTATGGGACCACATCACGCGCGACCTCAAGGCAGGGGAAAAATTAACGGGCGGGAAGCCAAAGCCGGAAGTACTTTATCGCAAAGCGGAAGATG
>VBOG01000031.1:0-4221 GCA_005877815.1 Nitrospirota bacterium | reverse complement strand
CCGTCATGATTATCGTGGCGGACAATACAGACATCGCAGAACATTTTCATCAGATAATCTCCGGCGAAGAGATCATCAAAGCTGTCGTAACCGAGGACGAGGACGACGATGAAGATGCGCCGAAACGAAAGAAAAAATCCAAACAACAGAAGTGTTATGGAAGCGGGATAGTCGGATTTCCAGAACTATGGAACCAGAAGGGTTTCGAAGTGACGTTGCGGATTGATTCAGAGCTGTTGTCCGCAGCGGAAAGTGCAGACCCTAAGGCAACCCGGAAGGAAGCCGCTGAAGAATTACGGAAGATAATCTCTACTGTCGGACGGCCCGGCGGGGCTGGCGAGCGCATACGTTGCGTGGTGAGCGTGAATATGCTTAGCGAGGGCTGGGATGCGAATAATGTGACGCATATTCTTGGGCTACGAGCCTTTCGCAGTCAGTTACTTTGCGAACAGGTCGTCGGTCGAGGGTTGCGCCGAATGGACTATACGCCTGACCCAACAACCGGTCTACTTACGGCTGAATATGTCGACATCTTCGGCGTGCCCTTCTCCCTGATTCCGTTCAAGGGCCGGAAGCCTGGCGGTGGCCCTCCCCCGCATCGTTGAAGGCTACGTGGTCAATTTGAAACGTGACTTGATCCGCTGCGATGTAAGGCAAGTGGAGCGAACGGTGCTGGACCCTTGGAATACCCCGACGGCTGCATTTGTACGTCCGCAGGTGGGTTATCAAGTCGGGCATCCGAGCGCGCACGGTGGGTTTGGTTTCGAGCTCATGGATCGTCAGGAGTATTACGATTCAGTTCATCCTCAAACTATCGCATTTGAGATGGCACGGGAAATTGTGAGGATCCTTACGGACGTAGCGCATCCTGGTAAAGAACGATTAAAGAGTCAGAGCCGGGGGGCTTTATTCCCTCAGGTGCTGATACTCGTACAGGACTACATAGCAACACGGGTAGATTATAGAGGCTGCCACCCTTGTGAAGTAGGACTGCAAACATATACACAGAGGATCATCGGTTTGTTAGTGGCTGGAATCCTGCCAGATGTTGAACAAGGAGAAGCTCCACTACTTCCTCGGTTAAACCGTTACAAGCCGATCGGCAGCACGGGGAGCGTACACTTTAAAACGGTAAAGTCCGTGCAAGTAATACAAGCCAGCCACTTAAATTTTGTGGCATGCGACACCAACTCGTGGGAGCAAGCCGCGGTGTTTCAGCTTGAGAAACTAGCTAAGGATGATTTAGTCCTTTGCTATGCCCGAAACGACCATCTGGAATTCAACATTCCATATGATTTTTATGGCAATCCTCATGTATATGAACCTGACTTCATCATAAAACTGACAAATCGCATCAATATCATTCTGGAGATAAAGGGCCAGTCGCGTGAGGAGACTGATGCTAAACATCAGGCCGCGCGCCGTTGGATCTCCGCAGTGAATCATTGGGGAAAGCTCGGCGTGTGGGAATTCCTCGTGTGCCGCGATTCCCAGTTGCTTGGGCAGGAGCTGGCGCATTTCTGTTCGAAGCCTTACTCCTAAGCGGAGTATGATTTCTGCCGCAACACCCTTCTCAACTCAACCATCGCCCAAGTATCGCGCTCACAATATTTGAGCAAAGCGCTTTTGATACTCTCAGTTTCGATCGCTGAAATCTCCCCGAACACAATCTTGTAGTATTGCTGGGACGCCTGCCCGCCGTTCTGAATCTCCAGGTCGTCATACTTTAACGCCGGCATGAGGGCCGGCAAGACGACTTTCAATGAGAACGAGCCGTTGAAGGCAGGGTGATAATAGTGCTTGCCGATAATACTCTGCAGATCCCACAAACGTCCGATAGCAAGCTCAATCATAGGTTTCAGGTGAGGGAACTTCTCGCCCAAACCGGCCAGTGTCGTCTTTTCGTAGTTTGAAAAGACGCAGATGCTGCCCTCCTTCCCTAAGGACTCCAGTAATGTGACGGCGATCTCTTCGTCCGGATCTTTCCGGCTGGTGCTGATACATTTTTCATGGCGTACCGTGCCATCTTCCATCTCAATATGATTTGACCACTGGAATGTCAGCTTCTGGTACGGAGTCGTCATCGGATACCGTGGGATCGCGAGCATGAATGTTTCGAAATCCAGGTGGTGAACCGGATACCGTACGCTCTCCAGCTCAAATTTAAGATCGGGGCTCATCCACTCGATATTGGTCTTCATGCGCTGCTGGGCAACAGATAGCTTAAAGTTTTCCGGGATGTCATCAATGCATTCAATGCCCAGACCGACAAGCTTTTGAAATTTCTTTTCAGTTATTCGAGGCAGATCATAGACCCACCGCGCCGGCTTCGCCTTTCGGCAGTGCGAAAAGAATCCGCACGGATAGGGAGCGTCACAGTGCCCGTCCGGTTCGATGGACGGCACGACATTGGATGCGAGCATGGCCACCATCGCTTCCACGCGATGCGGGATTGCGGCCTGTCTGGCATTTACTTCGGTCGTGATGTTTTTCACCGTGAACAACTGCGCCAGGTCTAATTCTCCTCCTTCATAAACGTACTTGTTGTTGAGATGCATTACGGATGCGCCGGAAAGCTGCAGCCCCGCGCCCTTCACGGCATAGGCCTGAATGGCGGCATCATCGAAATATTCATCTTTAAGATCGGTCGCCGACTTTACTTCGATTAAGTTCCAGGTTCCGTTTTGGGCGCGCTCCAAAATATCTACTTTGACGATCACGCCGTTGAATTCAAATGTCGCTTCGAAGATTGCCCGTACGCTCGAATCTTGTACGAGCCGTGCAGTGTGTTCTAGCGCTTGCGACAAGTCTCTGTCCGCCACAAGCGCTCCGCCCGGGAAACGGCCGTGCGCCAGTATTCCAACCTCCGTCCCCATGTCGAAACGCCCTTGAAGGACGTCATCAATTTCGGTTGCGAGATCGGGTGAGTGAATGTCCAAATACAGGCGCTTATGGCACTGAAGGCCCGAGAGGAATTGAGAGGCAGAGAGAGATGCAGGCATTCTAAGCCGGCACCGAGGATAACTTGTTGCCGGAAATGATGAGGTCGTCCATTTCTTGAACGACCCGTTCCAGCTCGTCCACAATATGAACTGACCTGTCTGTCCAGCCGTGCCTGAGCGCCGTGACGATGCCCCGGTAGTACCATAATATATCGTTCGGACTGGCACTAAATCGCTTCCAGATACCCGCGCCGTCGCGTCGCACATCGGTCACGATGGCGCGGGCATTATGGAGTTTGTCTGCGGCCGAAACTAATTTGACATACGGAGGAGCAAATTTCAGATGAGCGACGTACTCTTCTTTACGCTCCTTCCAAGGCGGCTTCGGAATCTTGTCGGTATCGGTGCAGCCCTCTACGATTTCCGCCACGCGACTGCCGAATTGCTCCCGAATCTTTGCCAGCGTGATCTTGTCTCCCTGATCCTCAATCGCGTCGTGAAGGAGCGCTGCGATGACCTGGTCCTCTGTGCCGCCATGCTCGCCGACAATGGCGGCAACAGACCATAGATGGGTGATGTATGGAATCTCCGTTCCTTTGCGGCGCTGTTCATGATGAAGCTCCATCGCCAATTTCAGCGCTGTGAGGATCCGAGTTGAGTAGCTCATTGGTCGCTCCGATCGTTTGTCTTGCTGATGCAGTAGGGGATACCCTAGCACGTACGGGACATTCTCGGTCAACCCCATACCTGCGTTCGAACCATATTGCTTTGGCGAACTTGGCCTCTAATGGTGGGCTTGAGGTGCACGTTTAATGCCTTATCTCCAAGCGAAGATGACGTAATGCCAGACCGAGGAGCAATGTATGCCTGAAGACCCTAAACCCGACGAAGAATCATCGCCAGAACCACCGCCACCGGGACCCGATCGGAAGCGTTTCATTCGATTCGATTTCCCACCAGGGGAGAGAGACCCAGCGAAAATCTTCGCGGCCATTAAGGAATTTGCACGGAAACACGCGCCGAAGAAGCCGACTGAAACGGATCCAGCTCCGCCGGAATGACACGCTCTAAGCACCCCTCACCCTAACCCTCTCATGACCCATTGCATATGAAGAGCAACGGGTACCCCGGGCGAGCGCTATCTCTCTTCTCCGTTAAACGGATCGCGCTGCTCGGTGTCTCAGTGAGGGATGAAATCTACTCCCTATTTCGAGCAACAGGTTCTGTGCAAACGCCCATATATTCGGCGCGAATGGTGCGGGCAGGCGTTGCTTGATCC
>VBOG01000162.1 GCA_005877815.1 Nitrospirota bacterium | reverse complement strand
TGTGACGTAAAGGCCAACACCATCGCAGCTGTTCCTGCTGGAGTTCGAAGACATACCAGGTTGTCTTCCACCGACGAAGGTAGATGCCAATATGTTCCGTATGGATCACGTCTGCCAAATTCCTTTTGGCTTGCCAGATATGAGGCCGTTCCCCCCGATGGCCAGGGTGTCCTTGGTATGGAGAATCTCGTCTACGTCCTCCGCAAACAGCATCTCAACAATCCCAACGCCGGTAGATATCCCGTCTTTATTTTTCAACACATTCACGGAAGCAACGGGGTCTGTTCGCCCGTCACCGATGCGAGGCGAAAATGCTGTTTTCGCTGAGAGTGATTCTTACGATAGACAAGAGGGGTTTAAATAATATACTTTTATTCCCTTCCGAGGTCCTGTCCATGCTCAGCCATCTTGCTTTGCCTCGAGCTGCCATGTTTTGTGCATATTGCGACCGGCTCCTCATCACATTTGGCAACGAACTACGGTAGGAAGGCCGTCTCTCAAATCGGACATCATGCTTCTGGTTCAAATCTGGGACTGTTATTATTCGGAGGTGACATATGGGACCGACCAAAGCCATCATGAAAGGAGATGCACTCTACGATGCTCGGACCGGCAAGTTGCTTCAAGCCGGCCTGGCGAATCCCAAGGCGCGGCAGGACTATGCCAAGCATCACTATGTGGTCTTGCCTGAGGTGGACAATGCCGGCCGGACCTGGGAACTCGATGGCCAACCCGTGTATTGCATCCGCGGTTCGCGGTACGAGACACTGGATGATCATCAGCCGCACCTCGCCCGATGTATGGATTGTGGGGGGATGGGGATTCGCGTAGAGGAGGTCACGATGGAACGGGACTGCCTTCGCTGCACTCAATGCGGTCATGAGTTTGATGCCAGACTGGAAATGATGGAAAGCTAAGGCGCGCAAGTGCTCTACTTCCAGCGGAAACCCGATGCAATGTTCACCGCCATCCTGCATCGCGCACTGGAGAGCGAGGGCGAGAGCATCCAGGGTTGCGCGAGGGTGTCGATTCGTGGGAAGCCTGCTATCCGACAGATGCGTATGGCGCCTCGCCGGAGGCGCGACACTCTGCGGATGAGCTCCACATGACGCCGATAGAGCCATCATTGTGGGACGAGCAGGGGCCTAAGGAGGGTTTGTTTACGTCCCGCTCGCTTCGATATCCGGAAAAGGGAGATCGAGGGAGCAGGGGCGATTGAGTCAGGCCGCTGGTCTATTTCGTCGAGGAGGATCGTTCGCTGGTGGTCAACCGGATGACTAATTGCTGGGAGACAGCATACAAATCCGGCTCCTCACCAATGCCCTTGAGCTCTACGATCTTGGCTGGCAGATCCGCAGGCAGCACCCCTCGTCTTTGGGCCAGCGCATAGGTGCGACGCGACAACAACATTCCCCCGGCTTCCGCGGCCCTTTCGAGTCGTTGCGTCTTGTTCACCTCAGGGCCAATGACCGTGTAGTCCCAGAGGAACTCGGTCCCCAGATTTCCGAGCGTTACCCAGCCAGTATTGATGCCGATGCGGACCAGATGAGTCTCCTGGCCCTTGCTGAGCCAGCGAAGATTCAGTTCGCTCATCTTCTTCTGCATGGCGAGGGCGGCACGTACGGCATTCGCGGCATGGTGTTCGACCCGTTGTTCCTCGGCCTCTTCGCCTCCGCCTTCGACCTCCCCATCACCAAAGAACGCCATGATGCCATCGCCCATGTATGTGTCCAGCGTGCCCCCATGGGCCCGCAGGATTTTGGTCATTTCTGTGAGGTAATCGCGCAACACCCGCTGGATCTGAAGCGGATCAGCCCGCTTGCAGAACGCCGAGAATGCTTCGATATCCGCAAAGAAGATCGTGAGCTCTCGGGTATGGCCAGTGAGCAGGCCCGGAATGCGGCGTGGGTTCTCACGGATCATTTTGATGGTCTGGGGCGGCAAAAAACCTCCAAGAATCGACTGGAACCGCATGCGGTCTCGGTCCACGATCAATGCGCGCGTGGATAGGAGCAGGACCAGGCCGACGGTCATCCCAAAGACAGGCATCACGGCCGGCAGAATGACGCCGACATTGAACGCGACCTTCAACGTGAAGAGATAGCCGCAGAGGACGGCTGCGAAGGTGGGAATAATCACAACAGGGCCGCCTACAAGCGAGGCGCCCGTCAAGAGCATGACCGGCACTCCTAAGCTGAGCGCCGTTTCGATTGGAGCGGCATCACGCAGAAACTGCTGTTGGAGGATCATATTCAGTATGTGAAGATGGATCTCACTGGTCGGGAAATCGCTCTCGAAGGGCATGGCCACCCGGTCACCGGAACCGGTCGTCAGGTTTGAGACCACGACTGTTTTATCCTTGAACAAATTGAGCACTTTGGCCTTGCCCTCGGCCGTTTGCGTCTGATCGAGAAGCCAGCTGTATGGATAATGGACGAAGCGCGATCCCCAGGGACCGGCATAGTTGATCCAAACCTGGCCTTGCGCGTCGATGGGAATCACCACCTCCCCAGCCCCGTTGTTGATGCGGATGCTGTGGCCACGCTCTATTCGAATCGGTAACGGGTCGGCACCCCAATGTCGAAGCGCTCCTGTTAAAGCCAGAGCGGGTACAAAGCCCTCGCGGGCGGCATAGATGAAGGGAATGCGTCGCAGCACGCCGTCGCGATCCGGCGAGCGTTGGATATGGCCAAGACCCGCCGCTACTTCAACCAATTTGGGGAGGGGCATTGTCAAGTCCCCGACGGCCGGCAGTTCGCCAAATCCTCTGACGTTCGCCTCCAGAAGATGCTTGGGCGCCGGGAAGGAATCTTCGTCGCCTTCCCGTACCGGCCTGAAAACGACGGGATAGATGACCGTGCCGGAACGGCGCGTCGCGTCGACCAAGGCCTTGTCTTCCTCCGCGTTGGGGGCCGGATGGGTGAACAGGACATCGAGTATTACCGAGCGGGCACCGGCTTTTCTGAGCAACTCGATCAGCTGGCCATGAACACGCCGGTCCCATGGCCAGCGACCAAACCCATAATCATGCGCGGCGCGGTCGTCATAGTCGATCGCCACTAGGGCATCGGATTGGGTGCGCGAAGGGTCCCGGGACACAGGGATCAACGGCCGGAGTTGAAATCGCAGGTCCACCGTCCAAAGCTCGACCGGCACAAACAGAGCGGGCCATGCCAGATGAAGCAGCAAAGGCAGCGCGATAGCGACCACACTACAGGCCAGAAGAATGAGCACACCCGACCACTGCCACTCTCCATGCACGGAGAGCCTGAGTGCCCGATGGGTACTCGTCGGATCAATCATCGCGATTCATCTGTGGAACATAGATCATCACCTGAATCGTGATGACAGCGATCAGTAGATGCGCGGCGTGGTTCAGTGCAGGTCCTTTGACTAGCCTCCCGAACCGCCCACGGCGGGCGGTTTGACGGGGGCAGGGGGTAGTAGGATATCTCCGGGGTGCTTTGAAGTCTGGCCAAGCTTCTTGCCGGCGACCCCATCGTCTTCGATATGCTTGACGGGTTGAGCGGCTTCTGATTGGGCCTTCTTGGGCTTTTGGTCCATAGATGGTTGTGTTTCGACGGGAACCGAACTCACGGGAGGTGACGGTGAAGCGGCTTTGTTCCAGGAGGCGCAACCTTCTACAACGAAGAGAATCAGGAAAAAAGACGCCCACCGATAGCGGAAAAAGAATGTCATCGGTCGCCTTTCATGCCCTGCAGCGATGCTGCCCCGATAAAGCTCCGTAGGGATGATACCTTGAGGAAAAGGAAAAGCAAAGGTTTTAATGCTTGGATTGGTAGCGATCCTAAGATTGACAAAACGTTCATACAAATACCTGAAAATATTGTCGAGACCTACATCGGCGTTTTGAAAAGAATTCTTGCAATGTTTTCTACCCCAACTAACTTATTCTCTCCTTGGATGTCCCGCGCTGTTTGATCATTTTATCCGCGAGAGCGAATGCAATCCCGCACAAGTTCAATACAGACCTGTCTCCGCGGTGGGCAAGCAGGCCGGTTAACGCGGCGATGGCAAAGTGATCGCTATGGTTGGCATTCCTTGATTTCCCTGTAACATGTCATGTGCTTTCCCCATCACGTTCCCTCCTTCTGACCTGACTTCTTCGCCGTCACGGGCATGAGTTGCGCCTGAGGCTGCGTGCCCGGTAGTATATATGGCAACACTGTACGTGAGTCTATCGAGATGAGATTCCAGCCATTGGCATCATTGTGAACCGCACAAATCTGTTGAGCACTATGGCTTTATTGCTGGTGGTCTCGGTGATGGCCATCGTGCTCCCGAACATTACCGTGATGGAAAAGGAACTTCGCCGGTCTGAAGCTAGAGTCGGCCTTGACGCCATTTACCTTGCGGCGCAAAAGTGGAAGGCCGTCCATAATACGTATGCGATCTCCGGCATCGAAGATCTCGGCCTAACGCTTCCCGGGAAGCGATACTCATTCTGGTACGCCATAAACGGCATTCCCATCGCGATCCCTGGAAGCAGCAGGAAGAAGACGGCCTGTGATGTCACGACGCCACCGACTTCGGCGAAGGCGGCCGTTTCGGCGGACCGCTTTGTCGCGGTGGCGAAAGGTAATATTGACATCGACGGCACATGCGATGAGTGGACCATCAACGAAGCAGGACGGATGAACAATACGCTCGATGATATTCGGAAGGGATGGGCACGGTGGTGGCCCTGGATGCATGAGTGAATCAGGCGATCGAATGAACGTAAGTCGAACGACCGAAGGAAATTAGGCGTTTCCGATAGGATCGCTGGGAAGGTCTGCTTGACTTTCGAACGGCAACATCGGAGTCGTCTCTTCAGGTGGCGTCGGGAGGGACGGTCTCTGGGATTTCGTGACGGTAGAGCGCTTCTTGGTTGCCGTCCTCGATTTCGACTGTTTGGCGGTTTTTTTGCGCGTGGCAGGTTTTTTACGCGCTGCCGCAGGTTTACCCTTCCGGCGAGTAGCCTTCTTTGCCGGCTTGGTCCGCTTGGCCTTCTTCGAGACCTTTGCGGACTTTTTCTTGCGCCGTTTTGCCATGTACCGGTTTATGCCTCGGAAGGCAGGCTGATGTCAAGAGGGTGGATGAAAAAACTAATACACGCCTGGTGTGCAATCCATCATCTCGATGGCATCGGCGATCGCAAACCGATTCGTTCCTACCGCATTTCCGTCAAGATTTCCATATGCTGCGGTAATCAATCCGCCTCCCGCAGTCGTCGCCGTTCCGGCCACTGCCGCACATTGAGCGGCCGTCAGAGGAGTGTTGATGCTGAAAACCTGATTGTCCGCGGCATAGGAATAGTACACGGAGCCTTCGGGAGAAAATCCGATGTTCGCGGCCTGTCCGACCGTCGCTCCGGACGTAACCCCGACAACGGCGGGATTATGTGGCCACGGGATTTTCGATCCGCCGACGGCGCCGGCTCGAGATGCCTGTGAAGGTTGAGGGGCGATGGACAGATAGTAGCTATTCTCGGCAAAGTACGCGATCTCGGCTGATTGCAGGCCGCCGGTATTGCTCCTCGCCTCGGCAGTTTTGGCTTTCTTCTGATAGGTCAAATAGTTCGGGATGGCGATGGCCGCGAGAATCCCGGTGATCGCGACGACGATCATCAATTCGATCAAGGTGAAACCTCGATTGCCTGTCAACGGGGACTGTACTCGATGCGCCGATTTCGGCATAGCCATCCCTCCTGTAACGACCCATGTTTTCCTCTTTGGTACATCCACCTAAAGCAATAATTCTGCCAATGATTTCACGTATAGTAAAGAAAGGCAACTAGGAGCCGTCAAGATTAAGGGAAACCGCTCCGTGTCCCTTTTTTGTCACCTGAAGACCGCAAATTGGTCATCAGACTATTCACTTCACAAGGAGGCGTCTATGTCAATGTATTCACGTCTTGCCGCGCTCGGAGTTGCGGTCCTTCTCTGGTTACCAGTGCCCGGGCATGCTGATTCCAAGGAAGGGATGTCGAAGGGATTGCATAGCCAACAGGAAGGCGGTCTGCATCAGTATGTCAGTCATTCGTTCCAAAGTCTGATCCATCATGCCAAAGACCTGGGGCTCTCGGACGAACAAGTCACAAAACTGAAAACGCTGATGGGGGACTACGAGAAGGCGAAGATTCGGGGGGAAGCGGACATCAAACTGGCGGAGGTCGATGTTCAGACTCTCGCTCATGATGACAAGGCGGACATGGCGGCCATAGAAAATGCAATCCGCAAATCGGAGGCCGTACATGCGAATCTGCGCATCGAGGGCATTAAGGCCCTCCGCGCCGCGAAGGCAGTATTAACGCCGGAACAACAGCAGAAGTGGAGAGCAAGCCGCGGGTCCATGCATGGAGAGGGCAAAGGCAAGGGCGACTACAAAGAGCCTGGCCAGCAACCGCCCAAAAAATAAACAGGTGAGGTTCGCCGGGGCGTCGTAGATGCGAAGCATTCACGGTGCTCCTTCATCGGGTATAATTCGCATTGAATGCGATACCATATGGGACTCGTCATGTCGAAACAGAAAATGTGGTTCCGGAAGGCTTCTCTCTTGGCGTCACCGCTCATGACGCTTCTTCTGTCCAGCTTTCTCGTGGCTATCGCTGCGCCGGCCGAGACGGCCGAGTTGAAGGTGGCGGTGATTGATTCAATGAAAATTATTGAAGGCACCAATGCCGGCAAGAAGATGAATGAGTCGCTCAAAGATTACATCGCCGCCCGCCAGAAGATCCTGGACACCGATGCCGATGACCTCAAGAAGCGCGAAGAGGAGTTGAGCGTGCAAGGGTCTGCGTTAAGCGCTCAAGCGCGGCAAGAGCGAGAGAATGCGGCACGCCTCCAATTGACGGCGTATCAACGGAAGTCACAACAATTCAATCAGGAGGTGGAGGAGAAAAAGCGGAATTTGCTGCAGGCCTTCACCCGGCGGCTTGAAGCCGTGACCAGACGCATTGCGGAGAAGGAGCAATATGCGCTGGTCCTGGATAAAGCGGATCGGGGCACCGGTACGCTCGTCGCATACAGCAAAAATGCGGTCGATCTCACCGATCAGGTCATCAAGGACTTTGACAAAGAGGCAAAGTGAGGACAGCGCATAGCGGAAGGCGAGCCATGATCACGTGTTGTGCTGCTGCGGCCATGCTCGTGCTGTCGGTCACAGCCCGCCAGGCACTGGCCGTGGACATGGAGCAGCTTCACGACCTGACCGGCGGCGCTGTGCCTGTTGTGACGCTCGAAGGACACGACACTTTTTCGAACGAGTACGTCTACTCCGTCAAAGTGATCAACCGCACCGGGGATCCGATTGTGGCAGATACGCTCGTCGTTGTTCTTTCTTCACTCCAAGACCCATCCGGCAAAGACGTTCTGGAGAGCATTGAAGTCGTCAATCCCGCCGGCACGATCCACGGCCGGCCCTACTTCATGGTTCCTGCGGGTGGCATGTCCGAACTTCCGTCCTACCGCGAGAGCCTGCCGGTCAACGTCCGCCTTCGCTCGCCCAATTATGTGTCGTTCTTCCCTCCCTCGTTTCGGGTCCACGGCCTGCGGCACACGGCATCGGAGGAGCTCATGGATCTGATCGAGGAATTAAGAAGGAAGGGTGTCCTCTCTGAAGCCGAAGCGTACGCAGCGTTTCAACGGCTGCTCCGTCAGTAACCAGTAATCTATCCCGTAGGCTTCTGCTTATTTTCCCTCTGTGTGTTCAAAACGTATGTCTCTCTAGGGACTGCATAGGCATACTTCAGCGTGAAAGATTATTCATACTGCATCCTGTATTGCCTAAAGTACACAGGAGGCATGTATGAAAAAACAAGTGGTTCTCGCAGCATTTGGAATCCTGGCGGCGGTACTGAGCGTTCCAGCAGTTTCCCAGGGTGAGCAAGCGACATCGCCGGCACCGTCAACGCAGACGATTCCCGCGTTTCCTCCTTCGACCAATTGCAGCGCTCAACGGCCGTGTCAGAACGTGACCGGGGAGATCGTCAGGATTGAAGAATCCTATTGGATCAAGGATATGAATGGACATGAAGTGCATATGAGAGTCACTCCCGACACCCGGCTGGACACTTTGCCTCGGGTGGGTGACAAGGTCTCGGCACAGGTTCGATCGGATGGAAATGCCGAAGCGCTCGTGAAGGTGCCGTCGCCCCAACAACCTCAGATTCAGGTACCCTCGAAAAATTTAAAGGACTTTCGATGAGGGTCTTTCAGCCCCTCCAAAGCTGGAATCCATCGCCGAAAAGAGGGAAAGATTTAAGGCGTTGGCGTTTCCTAGAATGAGGGCAGTTCTGGGAATCGCCATTAATGACAGTCCGTAAAAAATGTGCATGTCCAGTGTGTACGTGCCTGGCACCGCCGGATAGGGCGTATTGCAGTGTCGCATGTGCATTAGCTGACGCAAATCAGAGGAAGTGCGGCTGCGAGCATTCCGACTGTAAGGTCAGCCCCCGGTTGGTCGCATAGCGGGCCGAGGCCTACAATCCGGTCAGGACCAGCTCCGAGCGCAATCACCTTTCACAAGGACTGGAGGAAAACGAAACCACGGTATTTTTTCGGCTCTAAGCGGGAGTGAACCAGCTAACCCCTCGAAGTGTATTTAGTTTTTTATTGACAGAAACTTTGTACAGGGTAGTATAGTGGCCTCTTATCCATGCCAGGCCACCTCTTTTTTACCGACCATCCCAGCCCGATTTACCTCACTGCCGTTGTTTTTCTCCTTCTGTTCTCGTGGGTCGGTTCCGCGACGGCAGAGTACCAGAAAGGTCTGGCAGCCTATTTCTCCGGCGACTATGTCACAGAACGGGGGGACGCCAAAAACCTGGCCTTCATGTGGTTCAGTCTGGCGACTGCTCAAGGCACTGAAGGGGCATCGGCCAATCTCAGGCGTCTCGCACGCGTGATGACGCCCACGCAGATGGTCGAGGCGGAGAAATTGGCGCGGGACTGGAAGTCCAAGTGAGATTAAAAATGAATCCCGAAGAGAAGGCCCGGACTAAGATGAGTGCCTGTCTGACCGCCTGCCCGGATATCGCTCATGTCCAGTGAGAGGACCGTTGTGACGCTCTTGCCTGCGGTCCAGGGATAATCAAAGCCGAGGCCGAACGGCACCAGCAGGGACGACGTCAGCCCCAGACCATTCGGCTGAAGTAGAGGATCCGCCTGCAGAAATCCCAGGCCGCTTTGAATGAACAATCGGGCCGAGCTTTCTGAATGAGGCAAGGCGAACCACAGCCGTGCGTGACCGGCTTTCCAGGATTGCATAGGGTCCCTCGGCAGGAGCGTCGCCTCGCCGACCGAGAGATCCGGCCGCAGGTACAGGTCCGGGTTGACGCGCAACTGTGCCGAGTCTCGCGGATTATCGAAGATCCCTATGGACGGCGCATTGGATTTTGACTCGGCTGCGTCTCCTCGGGGTCCCCAGGCCCCATCACAGACCAGGAGAGCTATGAGGAAAGACAGCACGAGCGCAGATAGTCTCGTCATCGCCCCATCGTCAGATATTTGAGGGTGTGAAGCAAGACGGAAGGAATGCGTAAAGGTCTCTCTCGGGCGTAATATGTGCTCAGGATACAGGAGGCCGCGTATGAAGATCCTATTGCCGGTACTCGCCGGAATGATGGCGTTCGGAACAGTGCATGCGGCGGAGTTTTCCGGTCCCCCGAACGTGCCGCCCAGCGTCTCGGACAAGGCCATCATAGAATTGAAGTTTGTGGCCGTGGAGATTCAAGGCACCCGGTTTTGGTTAGGGGGCGGCGATGTCGATATCAAATCAAACCGCGGAACCAATCGCCTTGTGCTGAAACTGCTCAACAAATCTGATGTAGAGCATGGGTTTGCCGCGGATGCCCTCAAAATCAGGCAGATCGTCAAACCGGGAGAGGAGGTCACCCTTAGCGTACCTCTTGACGAGCTGGACGCGGCAGTGACGGTCTACCGGTACTATTGCCACTTGCATCCGGGGCATATCGGCGGCACCGGCGTTCTTGTGTCGACACCGGCCACAAAGGCGGCGATCCCTAATTCCTCTGTTAAGAGCGATGTAGCTGTCGGAAAGACCCCTGCGCCCGAGACGGAAGTCGTCAAAGGCAAGCTCCTGAAGATCGAAAGAGGCTTCTATGTGATCGAATCTTCTCCGGATACGGAACTGCGCGTGAGTTCGGCGATCGATCCTCAGGTCGAAGAAGTCTCGAGATCGCTCATCGGTAAATGGATTGAAGCGGGACTGACGCCGGATCTCCATGTGAAATTCATCAAGCCATCCACGCCGACCTACATGGCGGACGGAACATTGGTCAAGGCAGAGGGCGAGGTGTACGTGTTGGCCTATCCGGGGTCCAAGGATGTACAGGTGAAGGTGACCAAGGACACGAAAATCGACAGCGGCCTTAAAATCGGCGATCGCGTGAAGACGGAATTCAATCCGGACGGCGTGGCCATCTTTCTTCAGCGTACCTTCCAGGCGGAAACGTCCGGTCGTCCCGAGAAACCGCCGAATCAAGCGCAGGACGTCATGAAACTGGATCGGGAATGGATCGCCGCCCTCGTTCGTCGCGATACGACGGTGCTTGAACGGGCATTCGCCGATGACTGGACGGTCACGACATCCAGAAGCGAACTGTTGACCAAACAGCAATACCTTACCGACGTCGCGTCAGGCGATCTGTCCGTCAAATCCATCGAGGTGGATGGCGCGAAGATCCGGCTGTATGGTGATGCCGCCGTTGTTACCGGACGCTACCTGCTGAATGGCCGTTACAAAGATCGCGACATCAGTGGGCCGCACCGCTATACGAATACGTATGTGAGGCAGCAGGGCCGCTGGCGCCTGGTCTCCCAGGACGTGCATGCCGTTCCCGCGAAATGAACCGGTCCGCGCGCACATATTTTCACTTTGGCCTGATGCCGGACTGTGCTAAATTGTCCTGGGATTTTCCTGTGAGTCCTTCCTTTCCGTGTTTGTTCGTCTCTCTTCGCGGGCCGCGCTGCGGTCTTTCTAAATCGGAGCGAGTGCATGCGCGCGATATCCGCACGTCGACTGTATCGCTGGTTGCCGATGATCATGCTGCTGATCGTCGCCGTGACGGGGGCAGTCGGCGCCTTCACCCTCGGATATGTCAAAAACCGTTTGCTTGCGACGACCGGGGAGAGTCTTGCCCTGGCCGCGGCTGATATCGCCGACAAGCTCGACCGTATTCTCTATGAGCGCTACGGTGACATTCAGGTGATGGCGCAAGCCCCCGTGCTTCGCGGTCGCGACCCCGACGCGATGTCCATGTTTCTCAGAGCGATCAAGACCAACAAACGGTATTTTCTATGGCTCGGCACGACGGACCAAAACGGCCGCGTGGTGGCGGCGACCGATCGGGGGAGCATCGGCCAAGACTGGAGCGGGCGGGACTGGTTTCGGCAGGTGCGCGCTCAGGGGGGCGTGCATGTCAGGGATGCCGAGTTTTCAAAAGACTTCGGCGGCATGGGCACGGTGTCCTTCACCGCGCCCCTTCACGGCCCTCGCGGCGAATTTCTCGGTGTGGTGACGTCGCGCGTCGGATTGGCGGTCCTCGAAGACGTCTTTCTGTCCACTGTACAGGCGCTTCAGGCCCAGCGTGGAGCGTCCTCCAAAATCGAATGGCAATTTCTCACCCGCGATGGCGAGCTGATCGTCGATTCCATCTTACGGCAGGAGGGGACCGTCAATCTGAGGCAATTGGCCCTGCCGTCGGCGCTGTTCGCCGGATCCAGTCAGCCCGGCTATGTGGAGGAAATCCACCTCCGCCGAAATGTCCCAGTCGTGACGGGATACGCGCAGAGTCAAGGATATGGCAATTTCGTGGGCCTGCATTGGGGCATCCTCGTGCGCATGGATCGAAAGGACATCCTTGCGCCGATTCAGACGGTGCTCTTCAAGGTCGGCACCGCCGGTGCCTTGATGTTCATTCCCATGTTCGCGTTCCTCTTGTGGGCGACCCGGCGGTTGCGCGTGGAATGGGCGCAGACTCAAGAGCGCGAGGATTGGCTGTCCACCCTCCTCAAGAGCATCGGCGATGCCGTCATCGCCACCGACGAACTTGGCCGTGTCACATTCCTGAATCCCTTGGCGCAGGCGTTGACCGGATGGACCCAGGGTGAGGCCATGGGCAAGGCGTTGAACGAGGTGTTCGACGCCATAGACAAAACCACCCGCCGGCCCCTGGAAAATCCCGTCACCCGAATTCTACGTGAGGGCCCGATTCAGGTGGGCACACACTCGCTCTTGCGCGTCCGCGATGGCACGGAACGTGCGGTCGAGCACAGCGGCGCGCCGATTCTGAACAATGAGGGCGAGATCGTCGGGATCGTCATGATCTTTCGGGACATCACGGAGAGGATACGGGCTGCCGAGGCATTGCGCCAGACCGAGGAGCAATTGCGCCAATCGCAAAAGATCGAGGCCATCGGTCAGCTCGCGGGAGGGGTGGCCCACGACTTCAACAACCTGCTGACCGTCATCAAAGGCTACAGCGAATTACTTCTGGGCAGCCGTGAGTTGGCGGACTCGCAACGGAAGAACGCGGAAGAGATCAAGAGTGCGGCCGACAAGGCCGCTCAGCTGACCTATCAACTGCTGGCCTTTAGCCGAAAACAGGTCCTCCAACCGCGGGTGCTGGATCTGAATGTGGTCGTCACCAACCTCGAGTCGATGATGCGGCGGCTGATCGGCGAAGACATCGAAATTGTGTTCGTGCCGTGCCCCACGCTCGGGCGCGCCAAGGCGGACCAGGGCCAGATCGAGCAGATTCTCATCAATCTCGCGGTGAATGCCCGCGACGCGATGCCGAAAGGGGGGAGGCTCACGATCGAGACGGCGAACGTCGACCTGGATCAGGCCTACACCCAGCAGCGCATGGAAGTGCTGCCGGGCCGATATGTCATGGTCGCCGTCACGGACAACGGATGCGGGATGGATACCAAGACTCAGGACCACATCTTCGAACCCTTCTTTACCACCAAGGAATTCGGGCGCGGCACCGGATTGGGGCTGTCGACCGTCTATGGGATCGTGAAACAGAGCGGCGGCTATATCTGGGTCTACAGCGAACCGGGACGAGGCAGCACGTTCAAAATCTATCTTCCGCGCATTGAGGGAGAGGGCGATGCCGCGCAGCCTGAAACGAGGATTGCCGCGTCCTATGACGGCACGGAGACGATTCTGCTCGTTGAGGACGAAGAGGTCGTCCGGAACTTCATCAGGCAGGCTCTTCGGCGCAAGGGGTATGTAGTGCTTGAAGCGCGACATAGCCGCGAGGCGTTTCTCATTTGCGGCCAACATGAGAACCGCATACAGCTGATGATTACCGACGTGGTCATGCCTGGCATGAGCGGGCGTGAATTGGCAGAGCGGCTGGTCTCATCGCATCCGACCATGAAGATCCTCTACATCTCCGGGTACACCGACGATGCCGTCATCCGGCATGGCATCATCTCGAACGAAGTGGCCTTCCTTCAGAAGCCATTCACGCCCGACAACCTCGCCAGGAAAGTCCGGGAGGTGTTGGACGGGCGCGGCCGCGCGTGAGAGCACTCACGCCTCCGCCGGACTCTCTGGTTCGCTGATCCAGCGCCACCCTGCCGCTGCCACAGACGCCCCGACCGCATCTGCGGCCAAGTCCCAGACATCGGCATGCCGTAACGGAACAAAGATTTGGTGTATTTCGTCGGTGAGTCCGTACAGTGCCGCCCCGGCAATGGCCGCGAGGAATGCGTATGTAGAGAGTACTGGTCCCGTGGCATGGCGAAGCGCTCTGTAGAACAGGACACTGAGGATGCCGTAGGCCACGGCATGCAAGACTTTGTCACTGAGATGGGGAAAGAACCATGGAAGATATTGTTCTGGATGCGACAAGGAGGAGAGATAGAAGATCAAGCCGGCTTGGAGAACCAAGGGCGTCCAATACCACCACGCGGATTGCTTCCAGTGCTTCACGGTTTGTGCCTTTCCTCTGGCGAACACGTGTATTGAGATCCCATTAGAACTGAAGAAGCGGACAAGGTAAATCGTCAGATAGCAGGAGACGTTGCCCCTAGTGAGGGGTGGGGAAGACGGCGAGGTGGCGGCGGATGTCATGTCCATATAGAATGTAGGATGTTCGTTATAGGGCTGGGAACAGCCACGCCACCCAATCGGTATTCCCAAACCGACTGTTGGAACGCCTTTCGGGCCGCCGATCAATTTTCTTCTCTGACGCCGAGGGCTCGTGAAATTCTGGAGACCGTACTGACCGGGAAGAACGGCATCAGCACGCGGTTTCTCGCCTTGAAGTCCCTGGAAGAGGCTTTCGAACTGACGCCCGATGTTCTGCACGGACGGTTTCGAGAATATGCGCCCCTCTTGGCCAGTCAGGCCGCGGAGCGCGCATTGCGGAAAGCCGGATGCCGGCCGCAGGACATGGATGCCGTCATCATCAGCACCTGCACGGGATATCTGTGTCCGGGGCTCACGAGCTATGTGGCGGAGCGGCTCGGCCTTCGCTCTGATGTCTTGGCATTGGACCTGGTGGGGCAAGGATGCGGCGCGGCGTTGCCGAATCTCAGAACGGCCGAAGCCTTGCTGGCGGCCGGGCGATCCCGCCGTGTGCTTTCGATCTGCGTCGAAATCTGTAGCGCCGCCTTTTACCTCGATAACAACGCCGGCGTCTTAATCAGCGCCTGTCTCTTCGGCGACGGGGCCGGCGCCGCGGTCCTGTCCGGCACGCCGCCATCGCATGGCCGCCGGGTTGACTGGATGGCAACCGGCTCCTCAATTGATCCCGCCGATCGGAATGCTCTCTGCTTCGAGCAGCGGGAGGGGATGTTGCGGAATGTCTTGTCGCGTCAGGTGCCGTCGCTTGCCGCGCGACATGCCGATCGCGTCCTACAGCATGTCCTGGCCAAGGCTGGCCTGACGCCTGCCGACATCAGCACCTGGATCTGGCACGCGGGCGGGCGCAATGTGCTGACCGCTTTGCAGCAGAAATTGGGATTGACGGCCGGCGATATTCGATGGAGTAGCGCAGTGCTCAACGACTTCGGTAATCTCAGCAGCGCGTTTGTCTATTTCGTCTTGCAACAAGCCCTGGAAGAGAATGCGCCGGGCGGGTGGTGGTGGATGTCGTCCTTCGGTGCGGGCTTCAGCTGCCATGGCGCCCTGTTGAAGGTGAGCTGATCTGTGGGATGACACCGCGCCTGGTCGAACCCGAATGGCTTGACGAATTGCCGGCCGACGATCCGGCCGCCATCCGGTCGCGTCGCGATCTTCGCCGCGTCAATGCCTGGATGCAGCACTCCTGCATCATCGCGCGTCTCCTGGAAGCATCTTTCCGTGAGCGGTCACCGCGCCTGATCGTGGAGGTGGGAGCGGGAGACGGTTCGTTGATGCTGGCGCTGGCCCGACGACTTGCCCCGCGCTGGAAGCAGGTCAAGGTCCTTCTGGTCGATCGCTGCCATGTGGTCAGCCACGAGACGGTCGCGGAATTCGAGCGCCTCGAGTGGCCACTCGAAACGGTAAGGGCCGATATCTTCGACTGGCTGGCGAAGCCGTTCGACGGAGAGGCCGATGTCATGATGGCAAATCTCTTTCTACATCACTTCCATCCGGAGAGGCTGAAGATGTTGCTCGGGCAGGCCTCGGAACGCTCGGGCCTCTTCCTCGCGTGCGAGCCGCGTCGCTCGGGGGTGGCGATGGCTGGCAGCCGGCTGCTTGGACTGATCGGCTGCAATGCGGTTAGCCGACACGATGCGGTCGTCAGTGTGCGGGCGGGCTTCACGGGACGGGAACTCTCAGGCGCCTGGCCGAAGGATAACGGTTGGGACGTGCAGGAAGGCCCGGCCGGCCTGTTCAGCCATTACTTTCTTGCGCGGAAGACGATATGACGATTCAGCGCACCTCGTATGATGCCGTCATTATCGGTGCAGGGCCGGCCGGTGCGACGGCAGCGCTCCTGCTCGCGAAGGCCGGATGGTCTGTCGCGGTGATCGAGCGAGTCCGCTATCCGAGGCGGAAAGTGTGCGGAGAGTTTCTCTCCGCGACGAACATGCCGCAATTGCGGGAGCTCGGCATTTTGCGTGCGGTCCTTGATCTCGCGGGACCGGAGGTCCGCACAGTCGGCGTGTTTGCGGGAGACTGCATCCTGACGGCCGATATGCCGCGGGCGGCCGACGGCGCCGAAGGATGGGGACGAGCACTCGGGCGGGAGCATCTTGACACCTTGCTGCTCGATCGCGCACGG
>VBOG01000161.1:1317-3046 GCA_005877815.1 Nitrospirota bacterium | reverse complement strand
ATGTCGATCATGACGGCGACCTGGACATTCTCGTAAGCGGCTCAACAAATATTCTTTTTCGGAACAACGGCAACGGCGCCTTTACGGAAAGGACGCAGGCGGCCGGGTTGAGCGCCCATCAATCATCGCCAATCAATTCTGCGATAATACCTACGGACTTCAACAACAATCGCGATGTCGATCTGTTGTTGCTGTCGAATGGCGGTCCACCGAAGCTCTTCAGCAATATGCGCGATGGGACCTTTCGCGACGTTGCCAAAGAGGTTGGCATCAACAGCCAAGACGCTTTTTCGTGCGTGGCTGCCGGTGACATTAACAAGGATGGCTTCACAGATTTCTTCTTTGGTGGCGATAGAGCCGGTTTTCTCGCGATTAGCGACGGTCTTAGACACTTCAAAATCTCTCCGCCGCCTCCCGTGGAAATGCGAGATGCTCTGGCGGCACAGTTTCTGGATTATGACAATGATGGATTGCTCGATCTTCTGGTTGTGACTACCAGAGGGTTGAGAATGTTTCGTAACTTGGGCAGCAGTTTTCAGGATGTCAGCAGCCAAGCATTTCCGCACGCTCTGCCAAATCTCACTTACGACTATCAGCGCACAGTGTCAAGGCATGCGGCCCTTGTGTCAGGGGATCTTGACGGAGATGGTGATGTCGATTTGATCGTGCGCGGAGCGAATGGTGAGCTTCGAATCTTGCGGAACGACGGCGGTAATCGCAATCACTCAATCAAAATCGATCTTCACGGCCGTGTTAGCAACAAGAGCGCCGTCGAAGCCAAGATTGAAATGCGTGCCGGGAGTCTGTGGCAAAAGCTAGAGACTTATTCGGCTTCGCCGGCGCCGGCGCCCGCTGATCTGATCTTTGGTTTAGGCAAGCGCGATAAACCCGATGCTGTGCGCGTTCTCTGGCCGGCGGGAATTGTGCAGGCCGAGACTGAGTTCCCTGCGGTTGCGCAAAACGGCTTCATCTCCCTGAATGTTACGGAACTCGATCGCAAACCTTCGTCGTGTCCTTATTTGTATGCGTGGAATGGCGAGGACTTTGAGTTCGCCACCGACTTCATGGGCGCCGGTGAGATGGGCTATCTCGAACAGCCAGGCCAATACAATAAACCCAATCCGCGAGAGTACGTTCGTATCCGCGACGATCAGTTGAAGGAAAAGAATAATCGTTACGAGCTGCGCGTGACCAATGAACTCGAAGAAGCGATGTTTGTCGATCGTTTGCAGTTGCTGGCCGTGGCGCATCCTTCCCGCACCGAAGTTTATCCGAACGAAGGCATGAGCGATCCGCCAAAGCCATTCAGACTTTTCGTCACCCGCAATGCACGCCCGCCGCTAACGGCTATCGACGATCACGGTCACGACGTGCTCGATCTGATCTCCCGAATGGATCGGCGCTGGCCTGATGATTTCAAGGTTGATCGAATTCGTGGTTATGCGCGAGAGCATTACTTAATCCTGAAGCTTGCTGACAATGGGAAAAGTCCTGATTCTAAAAGGGAGCGACATGGGCAGAGTCTCAATTCTGAAGGACGGTTAAGAGGACGGCTACCCAATCAGCGAATGATAATGTTGCTGACCGGCTGGACTGATTACGCCTGGTCCAGCGACAACGTTGCGGCGACCCAAGCTGGAAAGACGATGACACCGCCAGCGTTGCAGGTCAAGGACAAGAACGGAACCTGGCGCACCGTGATCAAAGACATCGGAATTCCCGTCGGCCG
>VBOG01000161.1:0-1203 GCA_005877815.1 Nitrospirota bacterium | reverse complement strand
GCGTGGTTTCTCTGCCGAAGTCACCGCTGATGGCCGCGAACCCTTTGGTTACGACTACCAACGGGTCTCGTTTACATCGCCGTGGAAACTCATGGGGGGACGCTACACACGCGAAGGCGACGTTCGCGAACTGCTCTTGAATACTGACGATATGTTTGTCATCTGCCGGCCCGGCGATGAGATCAGCCTTTCGTTCGACGCCAGCGCGCTGCCGTCTCTTCCCAGCGGATGGAAGCGAACCTTCCTGTTGTACAGCGATGGATTCAGCAAAGAGATGGACATAAATTCCGCAAGTCCCGATCAGCTCGCGCCTTTGCCATTCCACGGCATGAGCCATTATCCATATAAGTGGCCGGAACAGTATCCGCTCGACCAGAAACATCGTGAATACATCGGGCGGTACAACACGCGCGTGGTCACAGCTCAGGTGCCAAGAGTCGAAGCGGGCATCAGTGCGCTGGGTGAATGTTGCTCTCGGTTAGTGCCCCGTTGAGTTCTCGGCGACGCCCTGGTGGAAACTGATTTGCGCGATGCCTTGCTCGAGCGATTACGCGAGCTTGCGAACATGCAGAGCATAATAACGGGCTCAACAAAACCTCAGGAACAACATCAACCATAGCATTTGAACCGTTTGACAGAAGGTTCCCGATGCACTAGAGTTTTTTAGGCATTTCCTAAAGCGATCTTCTTGCTCGGCTCAGGAATTGGCACGAATTCTGGTCACCAAATCTAGCTGGTTAACGAAAGATAGGTAATCGCTGTTGGTTCTACGAGCGGGCCGTTCTTTTCGGTGCCCTTGTCGAAATTGAGGCGCTATTGAAATGTCGGGGTCAGTGAATCTTAGTATCTTAATTTTCTTGAGTTTACGCACAGGCGTTAGTGGCAGATTATTAGCTGATATTTGCATGATTATGTGACTTGATCGGTCGGTGACAACGCGTGAATCGGGGTGGCAAGGTGCCCTAGCGGCCACCCCCCGCGCTCAGTCCAACCGACAACGTACCTGAATGGTGCGAGGAAGTAGCATGAACGATTGCTCCGGCAAGTTTTGGTGCTCCTATGAGGTGCTGCACTTAAGGCCATCGCAATCCAGCGGCGGCGCCTCGCTTCCCGCTTGCTAGGCCTCAGCGCTTTCAGGGCCTGCCTTTGTCACTCGATTATGCAATTTCAATTAGCGAACTGGATCGGGTTTTATCCGGAAGG
>VBOG01000160.1:1248-4698 GCA_005877815.1 Nitrospirota bacterium | reverse complement strand
TCCGGCGGGTCAAGAAAACTGGCGGCCACCGATGCGATTTGGCACGGCTGATTCAAGAAAGGGGTGGGGACAGCTTGTCCCCAGTAGTTTTCAGTCTTATCTCATTCGAAGCGGGCGTCCCCGCCTGGCGTCCCCGCCCCTGTTCGTGCGCCTTCTTCAATCAGCCGTGTGCGATTTCGGATGACTTTCAATCGCGCCTGTCTTCGGCCTGGGGTGACCGGGATTGTCTGACCTCTCGATGCGCCGACTCGGTAGTGGCACGGGCGTCCCGCCCGTGCGAATCTTGCAACCGACACACGGGCGAGACGCTGGCGAGACGCCTGGCGAGACGCCCGTGCCACTACTGGTGTTTTTCCACTTGAAATCGAACCGTGAATTTCCCCTTCAACCCGGAAATGTCCGTCGTGCCTCGCGCGTCGATCTCCAATGTTTGCGACCCGACCTGCGCTGACTTCACCTGCCAGCCTTCCGGCACTCGAAGGCGCAACAACGTTTGCCTGGGCGTCTGGCGCCGCGGCAATTCAACTTCCGCGCTCACTTCGCCCTGGCTCAGGCGCGATTGCACTCGGGCGGAGACTTCGCCGAATGCAGTCGGCGCGTGTTCAACCTGGATGGTTTGGCCGTCGTTCAGCCAGCGACGCGGCGTGGCAAACAGGAGGCGGAGCGTTTCGGGCCGGCCATCATC
The DNA here is from genome assembly GCA_005877815.1 of Nitrospirota bacterium. Taxonomy (GTDB): domain Bacteria; phylum Nitrospirota; class Nitrospiria; order Nitrospirales; family NS-4; genus NS-4. The sequence goes on along the minus strand of VBOG01000160.1, from coordinate 4,013 downwards.
ATCCAGGTCCCAGTCCTGCACCAGCAGGGAGCGAAGCATGGAAAGGAAATGGCCGTTGGCGGCGCTGTTCGGCGGGCAATAAAAGAAGCGGCCGCCATCGTCCACCGGCGCCAGCGAACAGCCTTCGGCGCAGACGAACGTGTTGCGCGTGAAGCCTTGGGCGAGCATGCCGTAGAAACTGACCAGCGCGCCTTCAGGATCGTCGCGCCGCAACGTGTCCAGCACATACCGCGTGCCGTAGAGCGGATTGATGCGATGCTCGCCGGTCCAAAAATTGAACGCGCCGCCGCCGGCCCGAAGCATGCCCATGCACAAACCGCCGTGTTGTTCCTGATAACGCGGAATCCACGTTTCTTCCTCGCTGCCCGCCGGAAAAATTCCGCTGGCGATGGTGTACCCGATGATGATGTTCCAATAGCTGCCGATGCGCACGTTGCAAATCGGATCGTGCGGCGGCTCGTTGCCGTAAAGCGCAACCGGCACGAACGGCGGCGTAGTTTCGCGTCGGACACTCTCCCCAATCGCTGTCAAAACGGTTTTGCGAAATTCGCTCGCCACCTGGGCATAATGCTGCGCCTCGTCCTGTTCGCCCACTTCGGCCAGCACGGCGCTCAAATCGCGCAAGGCGCGCCAGCCTTTGGCGTTGGCGTTGATCGTGTAAACAGGCGTGGCGATATCGCCGCAGTAGCGTTCTTTCGGGAAAAGCCCATTCGGGCCGGTGCGATTTTCGTCGAGCCGACGCGCCTCTTTTTCCCAACGTGGCTGCAACTCTTTGACGGCCGCAGCATCGCGAGTCTGCCAATAGTAGCGGGAGAGGTTCAGAAGTTTGAAGCCGGCCTGATGAAACTCCAGCCCTTTGCGGGTGAAGTCGAACAGCGGCACCATAAGCCGCCGCATGTCGCGCTCGTAGCCCCACATCAACATCGCCAGCGCGGCGTCGCTGCCCTCGGCTTCGTAGAGCTGATCGTACTGATTGCCTGCACTGTAGTGCACCCGGTCGCCGTTGATGAGTTCGAAATTTTGAATCAACAACTGACGCCAGGCGTTGTTCACTCGCGGCTCGGGCGTCTCGACGTTCATGCCTTGCGCCAAGATCTGGCGCCAGGCTCGCGCGCACGCCTCGCGCTCCTGCCCGTAAGTCGCCGCCGTGAATTCAAATCGCGCCGAAACCGGAATGGGCTTCGTCGGAACAGCCAGCGTTGCGCTTGTGTTGGGAGTCAATCGGGCTTGAGCGCGCTGGCGTTCCCATTTCCACCGGGTGTCGAAACAGGCAAGGACCTGTCCCTGCTCGTCGGTCACATTGCCATCAGCGAACTTGAGCGGCCCCGGCGCGCCCACCTGCACAGTGACGATTCCGTTCGAGCCTTGGGCCAGGGAAAATTTTGTGAATACGACCCCATTATCGGCGAGGGCCGGATCAGTGCCGGCAAACGATTCGAGCCGGTAGATCTCCGGCACAGGATAAACCTTCTTTTGATCGACCGGCACGAGGCCTTCGGATTGCCAGGGCGAGGCATGGCGATAACGGATTTCAACAATGGGCAAAAAGCCCTCCGCCAAGGTCGGCTCGCTCAGGCGGTCGCGCAGGCCGCCGAAGAGAAATTCATCGGGCCCAACCCGGAAAGTGACCGGCGTGCCGGTGTCGTGCCAACTGCGCGAGCCGGCGCGCAAGTTGATGCCGCTGCCGTTGGAGATGAGACGGGCTTTGACCTTGTTGTTGGGAGCGCTCAGCACGATGGGATAATACTTGAAATCGGCATTCACATAGCGGGGCGGCGGCAGCAATTTTTCAAAAAACTCGTAGCTGGGCCCGTCCGGCTGGCGCAGCGCTGCTTCGCCCCAGAGGTCGGATCGGGACGCGACTGCCTCTTCGAGCGTGGGCAACTTAGCACTCGTGGTGTTCGCTGGAGTTTGTGCCTGCAAACTGCCCAGCATGGCTCGGAAGCCGAGAACGAGGGAAACAAATGCCGCAGTGGAACGAGAGGCGCACCGGCAACTGAGGACTCGTGCAAAGACAACTTCGGATTTTGGGGCACAGCCCTCTCGCATCGGATGGGAGTATCTGTTTAGCCCGGTAGGGGCGTCGCGTTGCATTGGACCGCGAACCGTCCCGGTTCGCAGCGGATTATCTGCCGCGCAAACGGCCGACTTTTCCTGACCACCTCGCTCTTCCAACGCGCTGCGGACGGGGACCGTCCGAGCTCCGCGCTGAGGCGTTCCCCTTTCGCTAAACAGGTTCGGATGGGAGAGGGAGAATCGTCCCCCGCCGGTCGGCTTACCCAACCGCTTTGGAGATGGCCAGAGATGAGTCAGGCTGTTCCCTCTCCCGTCGGACGGGAGAGGGTCAGGGTGAGGGTCGTTTTGTTGGAAATACGCCGCCTGTCCGAGGCTCGGGTTCGCCGGTAAATCTGCCATGTTGGCGGCGTAGAGCGCACCATCCTCAGCCACGCCCATCGCCAGCAAAACAATCGTGCCGTCGCTGACGAACTCGGTGTTGAGTTGATACAAGTCCTCCCCGGTTGCAGCGTTCAGAGCGTAGATGGCCAGGTCAGTAGTCTGGCCGCTGCGGGTGATGATATAGACCTGGTTCGACAAGGCGTTGTAGGCAAGGCTGCGATACAACGGTGTGCGGCCCTGCCCATCGGTGTCCCGCCGCAAGTACTCGCGGCCTTCCGGCGCCAGACTCCACAACGGCGAGAGGTGATGAAAATCCTCCGCCGGCAGCACCGTAACTACTGCATTCGAACTGGTAGTGCGCCCGGCGT
>VBOG01000160.1:0-997 GCA_005877815.1 Nitrospirota bacterium | reverse complement strand
ACGTGATTGATGGGAAAATTGTATTGGGCCAACAGCAATGGATTCGCCGGGTCGGAAATATCGTACAAGTCCAGCGTGTCCGGCACAGTCGTGACGGTCACGAAATTGATCCCGGCGAGCAGGTTTCTCGACAAATCCATGCCGGCCAATCCCAGCGCGCTTGGAAAATTACTGTGGGTGGCGACGACCGGGCTGATGCTTGGGACGGCGTCGAAATCGAAACTCGATAGCAACAAAGCAGCCGCCTTGCGCTTCTGCCAGAGCCTGTCCCCAAGCCCAAACTCCAAACTGCGCCCGATGCTGGTGCCGAATGGAGCGGCCGTGTCCTGGAAGAAAGAGGTGGAGGCAAAAGTGTTCATGGTTGCATCCGCCGGCCGGAGGATGGCCAGGAAGCGCGCGGAGGTGTTCTGGTTGTCGAGGAGGATTTGAGTATTCGTGCCGCTCCCACGCGCATCCAACACGTCGCCCCAACGGAAGTTACTCGATTGAGCGGCGGGATCGCCTTCGAATATCTGGGTCGGCAAGGTGTTGCTGTCTGAATTGGCCCGGCGATACACACGGAACAGCTTGTTGGTGCTTAGATCGCTCCCTCCGCCAGCATTGGGAGACTCGTTACAGGCGTAAACCGCTCCATCATCCGCCACGTCTATGGCGACCAGGCCGATTCCGTTTGCTCCGCTCACTTCCGAGGCGACGACCGGGAGAATTCCGTTTGTCTTCAGGTTGTAAAGCTTGGTTCCACTCGACGCGTCCACCACATGAACGGTATAATTGTTCCCGCTCCTCTGCACCACGTACAACTGATTGGAAAGCGCGTTGTAGGCAATGCCGCGTTCGTTGGGAGTGCCCGCGCCGCCGGTCGAGGTAACATAAGGTTTCAATGAGTCGCCTGGTGCGGCACTCCAGAGCGGCGAAAGGTGATCGATAACGTGTTGTAAAAATCGCAATGCCAAGTTTCGCGAGCCTCTCCGTTCATTTGAACTCCACCCCGCCATTG
>VBOG01000159.1 GCA_005877815.1 Nitrospirota bacterium | reverse complement strand
GCCGGCTTGTGAAAACCAACCAGCATCTGTGGCTCCGCGGGAAATTCCACGTCCACCCGCCGCTCTCCCTGCTGCTGCGGCTCGGTGGTACGAACGCCGGGCGACGCCGCGCGAGGTGGAATCCGTCCGAACGTGCGTTCGATGAGTGCGATGGTGTCCTTTGCATTCACGTCGCCGACGATGGAGATCACCGCATTCGCGGGGCCGTAATACGTCTGAAAGAAGGCCTCGGTCCTCGAGCGGGTCAGGGCGCTCACATCCGAGGGCCAGCCGATCACCGGCAGGCCATACGGATGCGCCTGAAACGCGGACGCTGTGAAGGATTCATACAGGCGGCCGCTCGGTGAATTATCCGTGCGTTGGCGGCGCTCTTCCAGGACGATGTTTTTCTCCTTGTAGAACTCGCGGAGCACCACATCCCCCATCCGATTCGATTCCACCGCAGCCCAGAGCGGCAGCCGGTTTGCCGGCAGACTCAGAAAATACCTGGTCAAATCCTTTCCGGTGGTCGCGTTCAGGCCGACGCCGCCGTTGCGCTGGTAGAGGGCGGCCAGCTCGCTCGCCACCACAAAACGGTCCGCTTGGGCGCTCACCTTGTTCAACTCCTCGCGAAGCGCGGCCACGCGCTTTTGGTCCGCCGCGGCGCCCTTCGCGCTTTCTTCGGCCAGCGCCTCCGCGATCCGGTCCAGTTCCTCGAGCACAGGGCGTTCCTTCTCCGCGTCCGTCACACCGATCGTCCTTGTGCCTTTGAACGCCATGTGTTCGTAGAGATGCGCCACGCCCGTGATGCCGGCATGCTCGTTCACGCTCCCGACCTTGTACGTCAGATTGACGGAAACGATGGGCGCATGGTGGCGCTCCATCACGAGCAGGGTCAATCCATTCGCCATGGTATGCTCGACCACCCGCTCCTCAAGAGTGGCCGATGCCGCCAGGCCGCATAACACGAGCAAGACAAGAACGATCGCGGGGCCATTCAGCCTGTCGGGACAAAAAGAGAGCCGGATCATTTGAATAAACCTATGAGTTCTTCCGGCTTCTCAACGAACCAGTCCGGCTTGCAGGCCGCCATCTTCTGCCGGTTTCCCATGCCATACCCGACGGCACATACCTTGATGCCGGCATTGTGTCCACCACTGATGTCATTCGTGCTGTCGCCGATGAGAACCGCGCGGTCCTTCTCGACCTTCAGTTCCTCCACGATCTTCAGGAGCATGCCCGGGTCCGGCTTCAGTCCATAGCCGTTGTCGCCGCCCATCGTGTAGGCGAAGTGGTGGGCACCGAGACCCTGAAGGATCTTGGTTGTGTATTCGAGCGATTTATTGGTCGCGACGGCTTTGAGCTTGTCGGAGAAGTGGTTCAGCACCCTTTCAATGCCAGGGTAAAATTTTGTGCGGTCCAGACAATGCGACAGATAGTGCCCGCGGAACACCCGCAGCGTCTCATCGTAGCGCGACTGGTTTTCTTCCCCGACGGAGAGCCGCAACAGCCTTTTCACGCCGTCGCCGACATAGCTGAAGATTTCTTCCTGGGAACGCGCAGGCAGTCCCAGTTCATGGAGCGTAAGGTTGACCGCGGCCGCGATGTCCCATTTGGACTCAATCAGCGTGCCGTCCAGGTCGAAGATGAGCAGGTCCACAGGATACATGACGCCGGATTATACCAAAAGAGAATCGCTGATGCTGAAGGCGGGTGACGCCGAGTCGGGCGCCCAGGTGAAGCGGAAGGGCCATGCAGACGAGTCTGCGGGGCCGCGACGGCGAAATGGACCTGAATGGACCCGTTGCAATCGCGCGGGTGGCGCCGCATGGGACCCGAGCGGAGCGAAGGGCACTACAGCCTGATCTGCGTGGCCTCGAAGGCGAAAGGGCCTGAGCACGTTCGGGTGATGCGCCGACAGGACCCGCGCAAAAGAGCAATGGGTGCCCCGCTGCTCGGTGGCAGGACCCGCCGGCAACGATGGAATCTAGAGTTGCTCGATGAGAAGCCCGACAATTGCCGCCAACCCGCCCGCGACCGCGAGGACATAACCGATTCCGCCGAGACGAACCAGAATTTGACCCGGCGATGCTGATCCGGCGTCAAGGAGGCATGGAGCCGTGAGGGATGGACCCACCAGCCAATGAGGGTGATGACAGCTACAATGCCCAACAAGAGCGTGATCTCAAGCATACGAGATCATCGCGATGCGCATACTGTCACGACCACTTCATCGCCCACGACGTCCGCCGAATGGATGACTTCGGCGGCCAGATCGAGCCGATCGCCGGGCGCGAGGATGATCTCGTCATGCCCGATGGTCACCCGCATGCACCCGCTCACGACCCAGCGAATCTCGGCTTCGGGATGGGAATGGTCGCCAAAGCTCTCGCCCGGAACCATGTCAAAGCGCGAGGGGAGGAGCCCCTCCTGTTCAAGGCGCGCGCGGATTTTATTGATCGTGACCTGGCCCGCATCGCCGGGCCAATGCGTGACGGTAAACCGATTCACGTCAGGTGATCGTATGGAGCTTCAGCAAATTCGTGCTGCCCCGCGTACCGGCGGGCGCGCCCAGGAGGATCACGATGCGATCGCCGGAGCCCGCCAATTTGTCCTCCCGAAGCGAGCGCTCCAGTTCGCGCACCAGTTCATCGGTATTGGAGATCGTCCGCATCGCGCGCGGCAGCACGCCCCAGTACAATGCCATCCGGCGTTGGATGGCGGCATGGGGCGTATAGGCGACGATCGGGACCGGCGGGCGTTCCTTCGATAGCAGGCGAGCCGTTGTCCCGGATTCGGTGAAGGCCACGGCGACCTTTGCGTTGGTTTCCCGTGCAGCCCTCGCTCCGGCGCCGCAGATGGCGGCGGGAAATGACAGAGCGCCGGTGGCCGAAGTCATCATGGGTTCAACCGCACCGGACTCAGCGGTCTCTACGATCCGAGCCATCGTGCGCACTGCGTCGACGGGATACCGGCCGGCCGCCGTCTCGGCGGATAGCATCACCGCATCGGTTCCATCGAGCACCGCATTGGCGACGTCCGAGGCTTCAGCTCTCGTCGGGCGAGGGTTCTCCGTCATGGACTCCAACATCTGCGTCGCCGTGATCACGATCACGCGGCGCGCGTTGGCCGTACGGATGATTCGTTTCTGAAGCAGCGGCACGGCCTCCGGACTCGTTTCCACCGCAAGGTCGCCGCGGGCGATCATGACGCCGTCCGAGACGGCGACGATCTCTTCCAATCGCTCAATGGCTTCAGGGCGTTCGATCTTGGCTATGATCGCCGCCTCCGCACCGTACCTCTTCATATAGTCCCGGGCGGAGAGAATGTCCTCCGGACTTCTGACGAACGACAATGCGACGTAATCCACGCCGTGCGACAGGCCGAACGCCAAGTCTTCCCGGTCCTTGTCGCCGAGGGTCGGTGCCGATACCGAGACGCCCGGAAGGTTCATCCCCTTATGGGAAGAGATGACGCCTCCGGTCAATACGCGGCAGAGCACGCTGGTCTTTTCCGAGCGCTCCACGACCAGTTCGACAAGACCGTCGTTGATCAGTATCCGGTCCCCGGGCTTCACATCGGCCGGAAGCTGAGCGTAGGTGACCGGTATACTAGAAGCAGGGCCATCGGTCGCCACACTGAGCATGATGGTCGTACCGGCTTTGACCGACACAGGTTGTGCCAGCGCGCCGATCCGGATCCGCGGCCCCTGAAGGTCTTGAAGGATCGCGATCGGACGTTCGGCGGCGGTCGACGCTTCCCGGATGGCCCGAATCGTGTCGGCGTGGCGTTCGTGCGTGCCGTGGGAGAAATTCAGCCGGGCGAGATCGAGCCCGGCGGCGATCAATTGGCGAAGGACCTCTGGAGAATCCGACGCCGGGCCGATGGTACAGACGATCTTGGCGCGCCGCATCCTGGCATTTTAGCAGATCGGGGTAGTGTTGACCTCCCTAGGGGGGCGTGTTACAGTCCCGTGCCCTTATGAAAACCACTGCGTCAAAAAAGCTCTTCGAGGCCGCCCAAAAACTCATGCCGGGCGGTGTGAACAGCCCCGTTCGCGCTTTTAAGGCGGTCGGCATCCAGCCGCCGTTCATCACCCGTGCCAAGGGCGCTCGCCTGTACGACGCTGACGGCAATGCCTTTGTGGACTATGTGATGTCCTGGGGGCCGATGATCCTCGGGCATGCTCCCGCGCCGGTCATCAAGGCGATCGCCCGGGCGGCGGCACGCGGGACGAGCTATGGCGCGCCGACGGCCCTGGAGGTCACGCTCGCCAAGATGATCGTGGAGGCCTTTCCCTCGATGGAGCGGATCCGTCTCGTCAGTTCGGGCACGGAAGCGGTCATGAGCGCGATTCGGGTCGCCCGCGCATACACCGGACGCGACGCGATCCTCAAGTTCGATGGCTGCTATCACGGCCATGCCGATTCAATGTTGGTGAAGGCAGGATCCGGCGTGGCGACCCTGGGGATCCCGGACAGCCCCGGCATTCCCGCGGACCTCGCACGGCATACCTTGACGGCGCCGTACAACGATGTGGGCTCGCTGGAGCGCCTGTTGGAAGCGCATCGCGGCAACCTCGCCTGCGTGATCGTCGAGCCGGTGGCCGGCAACATGGGCGTGGTGCCCCCGCGTCCGGAATTCCTGAGCCGGTTGCGACAACTGACGAACCACTATGGCATCGTGCTGATCTTCGATGAAGTCATCACGGGCTTTCGCGTGGATTACGGCGGCGCCCAATCACGCTACGGGATCGTCCCGGACCTCACCTGCCTCGGGAAGATCATCGGCGGCGGCCTGCCGGTGGGAGTGTACGGGGGCCTTCATAAGATCATGCGGTTGATCGCACCTGAAGGTCCGGTGTATCAAGCCGGCACGCTGTCCGGGAATCCGCTCGCCGTCACGGCGGGCATTGAAACCTTGAAACTGTTAAAGAAACCCGGGCTCTATCGGCAATTGGAGGAACGCGGCCGGCTCTTGAGTCATGGGCTGACGGAAGCCGCCCGGGAGGCGGGGGTTGCGGTGACGTTCAATCGCGTCGGTTCGATGATGACGACGTTCTTTACCCCCGGTCCCGTCACGGATTATGCCTCGGCCAAGAAGTCAGATACCGAGGCGTACGCCAGATTTTTCAGATCCATGCTGGAGCAAGGCGTCTACCTGGCCCCTTCACAGTTCGAGGGAGTGTTCCTTTCGACGTCCCACACCACGGCGGACATCGCCAAAACCGTGAAGGCGGCTCGCACCGCCTTCAAAAAATCCAAAGGCTAGAGATCGCCAAGGCGAGGGGTGGCGCGTAGCTGGGCTCCCGCCGCGCGCAATTCGTGAGCACGGCGGGATGCTGAGCACAGGACCCCGTATCAGGTGGCGACAGACCCTCATTCGTCGTCATCCTCTTCGCGCGCCATCGCTGCCTGCTGCTCCATCGCATTATGGAGCAAGGCGCGGATGAACATCGAAATCACATTCCCCACGGACAGACTGCCGCCCGGAGGCACCGCGATCTTTCCCTCCTTGACCATCTTTTCCAGCCAGGCCTTTTGATCCTTGCTGATCTGGAACTTGACCTCGACCAGCTCCTCATTCCCGCCGAATACATCCATTCCCATAAAGGCTCCTTATTTCGTCTTGTCCGTTGGTTCCTTGAAGAGCAGAAACAGCAGCACCACGAAGCCGATCGCCACGCCGGTGACGGCCAACCAGGTGCCGATGTTCTGCATCAGGCCGTTCCCTTCATGATACGTCGGAGCTCAGAGCTGAGCGGCACGGGCTTGCCGTCCGTCGTGGAGACCGCCGCCAACCGCGCGGACCCTTCAACGACGAGGCGTCCGGTGGACTTCTCCCTGATTTCGTGGCCGAAGGTAAAGCTCGCCGCGCGCGCCTCAAGCAACCACGATGTCACGGTCAACGTATCGCCGTAGCGCGCGGGCGACCGATAGAAAAGTTCGGCATGGACGACCGTGAACAATGTGCCGGCGTCCATCAACGACTTCACCGACAGGCCCCTGGCTTCCAGCCAGTGCGTGCGGCCATGCTCGAAGTATTTCAGATAGTGGCCATAGTATACGACTCCGCCGCAATCCGTGTCGTGATAGTAAATGCGGACGTCGATGATGTCGGCAGCCTCGGCAGCCATTAGATGGCTAGATGGCGAGAATCGGAAATTTTGGAAGAGAAGATTCCGTTACGCCGGTCACTTTTGCGATCAACGCGACGAGTTGGCGGTACCGTTCGGCCGTAGCGGTTTCGAAGCCATGGCCGAGCGGCGACCGATGAGCGGCATCCAGGAGCGTTTTCATCTGCGGCCATTGGGCCAGATAGCTCTGTCCAGTCGGATCGCCGAGTCCCGCGAGCGTCCGGAACTGCGCCACGAGCGGCAATTTATATTTCCCGTCCACGTCGTCCAAACAGCATGACCGGCAGTACTCTTGAAGCGCGGCGGGAAGCTGCTCGGGCTGCACGTCGTTCGCCTTGATCTTATGTTCCTTGAACAGCCGCGCCTGGGCGAACGCCTCAAGGGCCCGGACTGCCGTGATGAGTGCCGCATCGAAGGCGTGATGGTGTTCCGCGCGGCGTTTGGCGTTTGCCAGAAGATCACCCGCAAGACCGGCCTTGATTTCGTTGGGGTCCATCACGAGCTTTTCAAGAAATCCAAGGTTGCCCTTCAGTTGCGGCACAAGACCGCTGAGGCCCGGCGGCCCGCCAAAGACGGATGCCATATCGAGGGCCTTGACGGCAGCCTTCAACGATTCCCACGCGACCTTGTACTGAAAACTGTCCCAGGCGCCATAGCCCGCAGCCAATGTCGCAAAGGCATGGTAAAGCGGCTTCTGGCCGCCGCTCACCCGCGCCTCGATGTGACGGAACGCGTCCGCCGCACCCTCATACGCGCCTCTATTGAAGAGGTCGCAGGCATGGCGGCGCGCGGTGATTGCCGCCTCGGCCCATGGATTATCCTGCTGCCAGGTGTGCGCCATGCCGTTGATGATGACGAGTTCACCCACCGGCGCTTCCCCAGCCACGAGCGCGGGCTTGAGCGACAGGAATTGGGAGGAATGCGCGATCGTCGCAAGGCTGGTTGCGGCCGCCATCGCAGCGGTCGCCCCGCTGATATCCACGATGAGCTCGCCCGGAGCCAACCCCCACACTTTCAAGAGCTCGTTCAGCGGCTGATTGATCGCCTTGTAGGATGCGCCGAATCCATGCGGGTCCGGGGTGATCAGCCAGTCCCACTTCTTCGGAAGCTTGGCGAGGTTTGGTTGGATGTCCGCTTCGATCTTGGGGCGCAAGGCCTCAGGGATAAAGAAGCAGAGATGTTCGGGGTCCAGGCGATTGATCGTGGCGATGCACGGCGAGGGATCTGTGTGCAGCGCGATCAGCAAGGCTTTCGTCGGGGTTTCGTGCGCCACGCCGCGACTATAGCATCCGCAAAAGCGGCGCGGCAAGGCAACGGGACTTGTGAAGGGCACCGCCTACACCTTCTGTCCTTTCCACTACACAAACAGTTCTTAGCCCTCGCGCTTGCACCGCTCGCGCTCGGTCTATTTCCGCAGAAACGCTGGCGGATTGCTTCCGGCATCCTAGCTCTGAAAGGCTGTCGCATGGCATATATGTTGCTGCCTCATACACCATCATCCAGAACAGATACTAGAGAAAGGCGATCATATGCTCACGCTGGCCGAAGAATATGGCCATGTTGAAGGGATTGTGGACAAACGGGCGGGACCGGGAATTCTCATGCTGACGGCCTCCCTGCAGATGGTCTACCGGGATCGGCGCGCATGGGACCTCTCCGGTCGGATCAACGCCTTACAGAATTCAACAGGAGGTAATTCGGTGCTGGCGCCCCCGATCGCCGAACTCTGTGCCGATGTCATCGCAGCCCTCAAAGTCCGAACCAACCCGAAGGACTGGGAGCAGTTTCAAATCCGTCGGGTCATTGGAGATCCGCGGCGGCCGATTCTGCTCACTGGGCTCGGCATTCCTGATCCCAATGGGATTCAACACTCCCGAATCCTGATCATCTTTTCGGAACTCGGCCGTCGGCAGGAAGCCGCCATCGAACAAGCACAAGACGCATTCCACCTCACGGGTCGGGAACTGGCCGTGGTGAAGAACCTGCTGAAGGGCTGGACGAACAAGGAGATTGCGCATGACCTCGCGGTATCAGAGCAGACCGTGAAGGAACACATCAAACACATCATGGCCAAGACCAAGACAACCACACGCACAGGCATCCTCGTCCAAGTCATGCAATTGTAATGATCGTGACCGCATCGAACGTGCGGTCAACGGAGGGAGGAAGTTTGTGAACACTTCAGCCGTCGAGATATTCCTTGTAGAAGACAACCCCAGTGATGTCCGTTGGATGCAAGAAGTGCTCAAGGAAGCTCCGATGCGGAGCCGGCTGACCGTCGCCAGGGACGGGGAAGAAGCCGTGGCCTTTCTCACCCAAGAAGGCGGTTATGCGAATGCGCCGCGGCCTGACCTCA